>NZ_BMOD01000019.1:24228-101451 GCF_014646895.1 Deinococcus roseus | reverse complement strand
TTTTTTTGGTTCTCACAAGTCGAATTTTACTGCTGCCCTGCTTTTTGCCTGCCCCCTGCGGGATCATCGCAGCGGACGACCGTATGTCGCTTAAACAGCATATAAGCGATTTATAAGCGGTGGCCTGCTATCTTAACCCTGTGCTGTGCGAGTGGATGAGCACCCCAACTCACACGTATGTTTTTGAATTCTGTTCTCTCGTATCGATGGACATGGCACCTCAGGCACACTCCCCTGACGATCACCAGAAATCGCTCGAAGCGGACACAGCACAACATTTTAAGTTCACGTCATTCGCTGAGCTTCTGGTTGAGTTCGATCACCCAGTCGCTCCCACTGGAAGGGAGGAAAATGCCTTTGAACGTCGAGTTCTCACGAATAATGCTTTCCAGATCCCAATGTATTGGCAAATCCGCAACCAGAATGTATTTTTTTGATTTCTTATCAAATTCAATCCGAACAGCATCCATTTTATCATTCAATTGATGTTTTATCTGATGAAAATAGTTACGCCCCTTGTCAGGCTCCATTTCTCCGAACACATCAGTGACGATTTCAGATATTCTAGCACCATTTTTGTATTTTAAATAAGCGATAATTTCCACAATTTTCCTGAAAGGCAAAGCGATTGCTTGATTTTCTATCAATAATTCTTCTCTGTCTATAGTAACAAGTTTTATTTTTTCGTTTTTCTCTTCCATCAAATTTGGATATTTTTCACCAACAAAAGCAAACGACCTGGGCAAGTAATACCATTCAGATCGCATATGGTAATAGAATTTGTAGTAAGTAATATTCATCAAAACCTCTTCAATTTTATCTGAAAATTTTTCAGGATATGCCGAACAGTAAATTTCAGACAGGATCATGCCAGCACGGAGCCAGAGTCCAATGTCACCTTCCTCTTTGCAATACCCCTCAATTTTCATTAGATCCAAGACAACATCATCAGCGGTTCTTCTATCCAAAGCAAAGTCATTGTAAAGGATTCTCAGAGAAAGGTGAAAATCTCCTACTTTAGATATAGCAAGATCCTTTGCTCTGGATTCTTCATGAAAACATTCTATCTTTCTTCTCTGCAAAGCATAGATGCTGGACAGCAAAACCCTTGCCTGCAATTCCATTTCTTTGGAAATGTCATCTTGAAGCAAAGCAATGACTTTTTTGTAAGAATTTATTGCCTCATCCGTCTGATTTCTGATTCTATAGATGTGCCCCATGTACAGATCTGCCATATGGTGAAATGCACTGTATTCATCTTTTTGCAGAAGTTCCTTGATCAATGGCACAATTAAAGAGTATTTTCCATTTTTGTAATACAGCGCGATCCGCGAAAGCTTAATGCTTATATTATATTTGTAGGATGAGATTTCATCTGCTCTGTCCAGATAATAGATGGCAAGTTTTGCATCACCCATATGGTCATAGGTATCAGACAATTCAAAAAGGACTTTGGGGGCAATAAAAGGAAATTCCGCCAGACCCTGAATGGTCCGCCAGGCTTCTCTGGCATGTTGCAAAGAACCTTCACTGTCTTTTTTCATCACAAGAACTGTACTGGCATTGCGGTACCACAAAGGACGATTGTAGCCCTGCAATTGCTCAGGGTCAAAAGAATCCAGCGCCATTTCCGCATCTTTCTGAGAATGCACAACCAAAAGTGGCCTTACCATGTCTATTCTGGCCTCAACGCAACCCATCTCGATGGCACGGGTATAGTGTTCAATGGCACGTTCACAGTGTCCCAGTGACATCAAGCATTGTCCGAACCATCTTTCATCCTGGGCTGTCAGATGGTCGAGTTGAGCAAAGAGTTGCATGGCCAGCAATTGTTCTCCCATGAATTCACAGACCTGAAAATCACTTTCTATTTCCAGAGCTGGGCTGATGGAAAGACACCGGCGCTTTGTCTCGTATAAACGTGCTTGCACATCTGTGGAATCCCTCATGCTAGAGTACCTTTGTCTTTTCAGGAGGACGTATGAAAAAGAAAACTGTTTTGATGTTTGCAGCCGCAGCCGTATTTTCTTTGTTGGGACTGATTGCCAAACCAGTGGCCCCAACCTCTGAGGCGCACACCCTCCAAACCGATACCCTTCTGGCGGTATGCGAAACCACCATCATTGGTAGAGGCTCAACTGGAGGTGGCAACACCGGTGGCGGGGGCAGCATTTGGTTTCCTTCTCCTACACCCTGTCCAAAACCCCCCAAAGAGCCCATCTTCGTGTAGACACCAATTTTATGCTGTTCATGGCATAAAAGGAATGACCTGATACAAAAAGAGATTCCTGCAAATGCAGGAATCTCTTTTTGTACCGATCAAGTGACAGACCCAAGCACACGCAGTTTGTGCTCCACCCGTTCGCCCATCAGGTCGCGGGCTGGGCCGAGGATCTTTCTGGGGTCAAACCCTTTGGGGTTCCTGGCAAGGGCTTCGCGCACACCACGGTGAAGGCCAGCGGCAAGTGCTCAAGGATGGAGAGAAACACAGCACTGGATGATTCATCCATGCTCAAAGAACTGCAGCTTTCTCAAATGCACCTGGGTGTTTCATTCGCTGTATTGCACTCAAAACATGCTTCCTGAATCCACTGCGTGCTTCTTGACCCTGTTGAGCACTTCTTTGCTCTGAATGCGCTTTGGGGGCGACAGCGCTGTTTTTGAGGTACCCTCCTCCGTGTCGCTCCCGGGCCGGACGGGTTCGCACCTGGCGCTTTGCTCAGCAAAAGCATGACACTGCTATTGCGAACATCAATAGAGTCCAGATGTCGTCAATTCAATCACACATAAAGCATGACAACATCCCATACAAGAAACAAAAAATCCCGCCAAAGCGGGATTTTGAACTTCCAGTCAGGTCTAAATTCAGGCTTTCCCGACAGACCCGAGCACGCGCAGTTTGTGCTCCACCAGTTCGCCCATCAGGTCGCGGGCTGGACCGAGGATCTTTCTGGGGTCGAACTCTTTGGGGTTCTTGGCGAGGGCTTCGCGCACACCCACGGTGAAGGCCAGACGCAGGTCGGTGTCCACGTTGACCTTGGCAATGCCGTGCTGGGTGGCCTGCTGCAGGTCCTCGTCAGCAATGCCGAAAGCGTCACCAATCACGCCGCCAGCAGCACGCAGGCGCTCGACAATGTAGGGGGGCACGCCGCTGGAGCCGTGGGCCACCAGGGGAATGCTCAGCAGCTGGGCGCACTTCTCAATGCGGCTGTGGTCAATGAAAGGACGGCCTTTGCCTTTGTAAGCGCCGTGAGAGGTGCCGATGGCAATGGCGAGGTAGTCCACGCCAGTGGCTTCCACGAACTTCTGGGCTTCTTCGGGGTTGGTGAGGAAAGCGTCTTCTTCGCTGACCTCGATGTGCTCCTCGATGCCCCCGAGGCGGCCAATTTCGGCTTCCACGGTCACGCCCATGGCGTGGGCGGCTTCCACCACACGCTTGGTTTCGTGGGCGTTCTCTTCAAAGCCGTGGTGGCTGGCATCGATCATCACGCTGGAGAAGCCCAGGCTGATGGCTTTCAGGGCGCTCTCGTAGCTGGAGCCGTGGTCGAGGTGCAGGGCCACGGGCACGGTGGCGCGGGTGGCCAGGTCGATGACCACATTGACCAGGTCCTTGCCACCGTATTTGAGGGCACCCTCGGAGATCTGGACGATCACGGGGCTGCGCAGTCTTTCGGCAGTGTGAATGATGGCCTGGGTGATTTCCAGGTCGTTGGTGTTGAATGCGCCAACACCGTATTTTCCTTCGCGGGCAGGAACCAGAATTTGAGAACCAGTAACGAGCATGTTGCCTCCTAAAGCAAGATTTTAACGTGCCAACCGAACCCCGAAGCACATCTGTCTATCAGGGCTGAACCTCAAAGATCTTAACACACCCCCCTGTTCTTCCCTGGACAGGTTTGATCCGAGAATTGCTCAAAATCTCAAATTCCGTGCAGCACGACAGATTTCAGACCCATCAAAAAACACCTCCATTTCTGGAGGTGCAAATGTGTTGCTCTGGAAAAGCGTTACTTCACCAGTTCTCTTGCGCCCTGTTGCAGCATGCCTTCTGCGAGTTCTTCGCCCAGGGCTTCACACTCTTCAGGGTCCCCTTCGATGGAAGCGCGGATCACGGTGCTGCCATCTGGAGCGGCAATGGCCCCTTCCAGCTTCAAAGCACCTTTTTCGATGGTGGCCAGAGCACCCACCGGGGCCATGCAGCCCATCCCGATGGCGTGCAGGAAGCTGCGTTCTGCAGTGATGCGGTCATCGGTGTCTGCATCATTGATGGAGTAGGCGGTTTCAATGACAAGGTCATCGTCTGCGCGGGTTTGCAGGGCCAGTGCACCCTGTCCTGGGGCGGGCAGCAAAATGCCCACATCCAGAAACTCATCGATGCGGTTTCGGAGGTCCATGCGGATCAGGCCTGCAGCGGCCAGCACGATGGCATCGTATTCACCGCGACCCAGTGCAGCCAGACGGGTGTCCACGTTGCCGCGCAGGTCACGGAGTTCAAGGTCAGGGCGGTAGGCTTTCAGCAGGGCCTTGCGGCGGGTGCTGCTGGTGCCCACAACTGCACCCTGAGGGAGGTCTTTGAGGGATTTCATGCCAGAACGACCCACCAGGGCATCGCGGGCATCCACACGGCGGGGGATGCTGGCGATCTCCAGTCCTTCGGGGTTCTCGGTGGGAAGGTCTTTGAGGCTGTGCACGGCAATGTCAATGCGACTGGCCAGCAGGGCTTCTTCAATCTCTTTGGTGAAGAACCCCTTGTCGCCTTTCAGTGCGCCCTGTTCTTTGTCTCCCCGAGTGGTGATGGTCTGAATTCGGAATTCAATCTCGGGCCATTCTTCTTTGAGGCGGGCGACGATCTGGCGCGTCTGAGCGAGTGCAAGTGCGCTGCCGCGTGTGCCAACGACGATTTGACGCATACGCGTACCAGTATAACGGAATACTTTCGTTTGTGTAGTGCAGAAACAGGGTTTTGAGACGGCAGAAGGCAAAAGGCAGAAGGCAGAAGGCACAAAGAAACCCGAAAGGATGTCCTTTCAGGTTCGGGTTTTGAAGCTTCTGGGGCTTACAGATTCAGTTTTCTGGGTGCAAAGAAACCTGCACTCCAGCGTTGTCCAGAGGCAACTCTTCCAGCAGGGCCGTCACACCATGTTGCTCCAGCACGCCCGTCAGGAAAGCTTTCAGGGCAGACACATCACTGTTCGCCTCGTAGAAGCACAGAACGCTGGGGCCTGCTCCGCTGAGGGCTGCGCCCAGAGCGCCATGTTCTGGAGCACCTTCCAGCAGTTCCAGCAGGCCAGGAACCAGCGCTGCACGGTAAGGCTGGTGCAGGCGGTCCCGCATGGCTTCTTTAAAAACAGCAAGGTTTCCACTGGCCAGACCTGCAGCCAGCAAAGCAGCATGGGAAAGCTGGAACACCATGTCAGTGCGGGAGTAGGTGTCAGGCAAAATCCCTCTGGCCTTGGAGGTTTCCAGGGCATACTGGGGCACCACCAGCAGTGCCCTGAGGTTTTCAGGAAGCTGGAACTGCAGGTATTTTGCCCCCTGTCCATCAAAAGTGGCCACCACTGCACCCCCCACCAGCGAAGCTCCTGCATTGTCCGGGTGTCCTTCCAGACGGCTGGCCAGATCAAAGAGGCTCTGGGTGTCCAGGGGCCGATCCAGCAGCTCATTGGCGGCAACCATGCCTGCCACCAGAGCAGCCGCGCTGCTGCCCAGACCCCGTGCCAGAGGAATGCCACTCTCAATTTCCAGGCGCACCGGAGGGAGTTGCTGTCCTGCCGCCTCAGAGAGGGCCAGCATCGCCTGATACACGATGTTGCTTTCATCTCTGGGGGTGTCTTGCAGGTCTGGCCCGATGGGCACAATTTCCAGGGCATCCTGCACCTTCACCCGGACGGTGGTGTACAGGGCAAAACTGATGCCCACACAGTCAAATCCAGGTCCCAGGTTGGCACTGCTGGCAGGGGCTCTGACTTCAATGGTCATTGCGGAGGTCATTGCGGAGGTCATTGCGGGCATGGGTGTCCTCTGGAGAATCTGGGTGGGCTGGGTGGGCAAAACATTGCTTTCCATGATATGCCCTCAGGATAGCAAAGGGGATTTCGGCAAGGAGACAGAAGGCAAGACAGGAGACCCACCTGGAATCCCCTGTCTGTGTTTTTGTTTTTTCTGCACAGGGTTTTCACCCTTGCAGCTGTTTTCTTAAATTATTTTTGTTTGATGACCGCCATGACACTCTCCAGATCTGCTTTGACCACCACAGGTTGAGCGTCCACAGCTTTGATGGCGGTGTTGGGGTCTTTCAGGCCGTTTCCGGTCAGCACGCACACGATGCGTTTGCCTTTCAGTTCTTCCAGACGGCCCTGGCTTTCCAGTTTCAGGATGCCTGCAACGCTGGCTGCACTGGCAGGCTCACAGAACACCCCTTCCAGAGCGATCTGGCGGTAGGCTTCCAGGATCTCATCGTCCGTAACGCTGTCAAAGAGACCATTGGATTCTGCAACGGCATCTTTTGCAAAGTGGGCAGATGCAGGATTCCCGATGCGAATTGCGGTGGCAATGGTTTCAGGGTTGTCCACCTTGTGGCCCAGCACCAGAGGCGCAGCCCCTGCAGCCTGAAACCCGAACATGCGGGGCAATCTCTCATTTTTGCCTGCTTCTTTGTACTCTTTAAAGCCCTTCCAGTATGCAGAGATGTTGCCTGCATTGCCCACAGGAATGGCCAGCACATCAGGAGCATCGCCCAGCACATCCACCACTTCAAAAGCAGCGGTCTTCTGGCCTTCCAGACGGAAGGGGTTCACGCTGTTCACCAGGGTGATGGGTTCCACAGCGCTGATTTCCCGCACCAGATCGAGGGCTTCATCGAAGTTGCCTTCAATGGCAATGATCTCTGCGCCATAAACCATGGCCTGGGCCAGTTTGCCCAGCGCAATGTTGCCGTTGGGGATCAGCACAATGCAGCGCAAACCACTGCGGGTGGCATAGGCAGCAGCAGCAGCAGAGGTGTTCCCGGTGGAAGCACAGATGATGCTCTTTGACCCGGATTCCAGTGCTTTGGCCACAGCCATTACCATGCCCCGGTCCTTGAAAGATCCGGTGGGGTTCAGGCCTTCATATTTCAGGTAGAGGTCCACCCCCAGGCGTTTGGACAGGTGGGTGGCATGAATCAGGGGGGTGTTGCCCTCGTGCAAGCTCAGGAGGGGGGTGTTTTCATTGACGGGCAGGTACTGGCGGTATTTTTCAAGAAGTCCGGACATGTGTGTTCCTTTGCTGAAAGCCACAGGTGGCCCCAATGGTTGTCCCTGAATCGAGACAAAGAGAGTACCACCAGCCTAACGCGTTGGCGGAAAAGGGCGGACCTTACATCTAAGCAATTCTGGTTGAGGGCCGAGGGCTGAGAGCCGAGAGCCGAGAGCCGAGAGCGTAGGATGCCCAAAGCAAAACCAGCTGTCAATCTTAAATAGTGATCAACCCTGAGCATTGGCTTAAGCTTTACAAAATTGCCCTCGGCCCTTGGCCCTCGGCTTCTCTTGTTACTGACCTGAGCAGATGTTGTTTAAACCTCGCTTTCGTGTCCTGACCTTTCCATTCGCTTTGCTCAAGCAGAAGTGAGTTAAACTCACTTCTGCTGAAAGCAGTAAGATGAAACAGATCAACCCTTTACAGCCTCACTCACAAAGGAGACCAAAATGAACGTTCTGGTGCTGGGAGGAAGCCGTTTTGTCGGCTGGTACATTGTTCACAGTTTGCTCAGGGCAGGACACCGGGTCAGCGTGTTCAACCGGGGCCGCAGCAACACCGACCTTCCCGAAGAGGTGGAGCAACTGGTCGGAGACCGCAACACCAACCTTGCTGCGCTGGAAGGCAGAAACTGGGATGCCGTCATTGACGTCAATGCTTATGTGCCCAGACAGGTGCGTCAGGTGGTGGAGGTCCTGAAAGGACGTGTGGAACATTACCTGCTCATTTCCACCATTTCGGTGTATGCGGACAGCGCAGAGCCCCCGATTTCTGAAGACAGCCCGGTCATTGAACTGGAAGACAGAGACACTGAAGCCGTCACCGGAGAAACCTATGGTGGCCTGAAAGTGCTGTGTGAGCGCACACTGGCAGAGTTGTGGGGCGAGAAGCACACCATCCTTAGGCTGGGTCTGGTGGTGGGAGGCCGGGACATGACCTTCCGTTTCCCTTTCTGGGTGAAAAAAGCCCTGGAAGGGGGCGAAATGATTGCCCCAGGAAAACCTGTCAGCCCTGTGCAGTTTGTGTTTGTGCGGGACATCGCAGATTTCACGGTGCACACCCTGGAAAAACACCTTTATGGCACCTTCAATGCTGCACGTGAACCCGAGTTGTGGGGAGAGGTGATGCGTGAGATCGTGCACCAGGCAGGCACCCATGCCTCCCTCACCTGGGTGGACAGCACGTTCCTGCTGGAGCACGGGGTGCGCCCCTGGGTGGATTTGCCGATCTGGCTCCCTGAGCAACCGGAATTTCTGGGCATGCTGAGTGTCAGCGACAGGAAGGCAAAACTGAACGGCATGCCCTCCTCACCTCTGTCAGAAGTGGTGGCAGACATGACCACCTGGGCCAGAACCCAGCCCGATGAGGCTTTCAAAGAAGGGCTCTCTCAGGAGCGCATCCAGGAGATTTTGAAACAATGGCACACCCTGCACCCCTGAAACCCACTCTTTTGGCTTTGCCTGTTCTGCTGGGCCTCGCCTGCAGCACAGCCCTGGCTGCAGACACCATGGCGGACTGGAAACAATACACCCTCACCTCTCTGGTGATGGCAGAAGACCGGGCCGCCGCAGGAAAAAGCCTGTCTTTTCCGTTGCCCTGCCAGAACTTGCCTGCCAACACCCGCCAGCCAGCCAGCCTGAAGAGCTGCCAGCTGATGATGGATCCTTCTGGCAACGGATTTAAAGCCACCGGGGTCAGCAAATCGGGCCAGACTTATGCTGTGACCAGCACGGGAATCCGCAAAAAGAATTCAGGGGTCAATGTGGATCTGGTGCGCATGTCCTACCAGTTCCTGCAGGACACCCAGTTGCAGTCTTACGTGCTGCAAACCCGTCTGAATGTGGCCCTCTACCTGACCGGTCATCAGAGCCTTGAAGGGGTGTTTGGTCCCTGCGCAAAAGTGCCCCGCAATGCAAAGCTTCCTCCAGAAGTGTTGCGCTGTGAGGTCCTGAAAAGCAAGAGCACCTTCACCATCCAGGCCAGCGGAATTCGGGGAACGGTTGCCACCGTAACAGGTTCAACAGGCACCATCAAATTGAAACCCGCTGCAGAAAAACCCTGAAACTCAGGCCTCCATGGGACGGATGGGGAGCATCACCCTGGCGGTGGTTCCCCGTCCCACCTCGCTTTCCAGCGTGATGCTGCCCTCATGCTGCTCTGCAATCCATCTGGCAATGGACAGGCCCAGACCGGTGCCTCCAGGATCTTCACCCATGTGCTTTGAAGTGTCTGCCCGGAAAAACCGCTCAAAGACCCGGGGCAAATCCTCTACGCTGATGCCCACCCCTGAATCCTCAATGCAGAGCTCTGCCCCATCTCCTTTTTGCTTCAGGGACATGCGGAGGGTGCCACCTTTTGGGGTGTATTTGGCAGCATTTTCCAGCAGGATCAGGGTCAGTTGCTTTAAACGGTCATGGTCGCCGGTCAGCAGCACCTCGTCGATGTCCTGCAACTGAAACTGATGGTCGGGTTTGATGCGTTCCAGGTCCCGCCACACGTCCAGCACCACATCATGCAAAGGCACTTCGGTTTCACGAATGCCCAGACCGCTGTCTCCACGGGCCAGTTGCAGCAGGTCACTGACCAGACGGCCCAGACGGGCTGTTTCCCGGTAAATGTCCGAAAGGATTTCTTTCTTTTCTTCTTCCGGAATGTGGGCATAGCGCATCAGGATTTCGGTGTTGCCCTGGATGCTGGACAGCGGGGTTTTCAGTTCGTGGGAAGCATCTGCCAGAAAACGCTGCTGGGCCTCCATCAGTTGCCGGGACAGGGCCTCGCTCTGCATCAGGGAAACCTCGCCCTGCTTGCGGTCATCGATGTCGATCAGGGCCCCAATGAACCCCTTGAATTCCCCCTCACGGGTGATTCTGGGGATGCCCCGGTTGACCAGCCAGCGGTACACCCCATCATGGCGGCGCACCCGCATTTCCAGGTCAAAGGGAATCAATTTCTGGTGGGCTTCACGGGTCACCTGCAAACAGCGTTCCACATCGTCCGGGTGAATGGATTCTGCCCAGCCGTAACCCAGGTCCTGTTCCAGCGTTCTTCCTGTGAAATCCAGCCAGCTGCGGTTCAAAAAAGTGCAGTACTGTTCAGGTGTTGCCATGAAGATCATCACCGGAGCCTGGTCTGCCACCAGTTGAAAACGCTGCTCGCTCTCCTGCAATTCCTGCTCGATGCGCTTGCGTTCGGTGATGTCCAGGTTGACACTGAGCACCATGCTGACCTGCCCCAGAGCATCCCGCGAAAACACGGTGGAACGGGTGTAAATCCAGCGCCAGGATCCATCTTTGTGCCGGATGCGGTACTCCCCTTCCAGGCTTTCCCCATCGGGCAGATCTGCCCTTTGCTGCCCTTGCAGGTGGGCCTCTTGCAGTTCATCTGGGTGCAGCAAACCCATGATCTGGGCTTCGGTCATCTGCTGGGCTTCCTCTGCGCTGTACCCCAGCATTTCCCCCAGGTAACGGTTGGAGTACACCATCCGGTTGTGCTGCACATCCCTTAGCACAATCAATGCTGGCGTGGTTTCTGCAATGCGCTGCACAAAAAGCTGGCTTTCCTGCAATTGCCTTTCGGCTTCTTTCTTCTCGGTGATGTCCTGCAAGAGGGACCCCACCCCGATGATGTTCTGCGCCTCATCCCGCACAGCAAAATGGCTGCGTTGCAACTGCCGCCTTCCCAGGGCAGGATCCCTGGCCTCCATCTGGTATTCCACATTGCTGAGGGATCCTCCGGTGTGCAGGATCTGCCTGAAGGCCTCCTCCACTTCCTGCTGTCCACCCCGATACACCTCAGAAAAACGCTGTCCCAGATAAGCACTGGCTGGATAGAGGGTGTACTGCAACATGTGCGGATTCAACACCTGGAACCGCAGGTCCTGGTCCACAAACCCGATGCCCAGCGGAACACTCTGCACAATGGACCGCAACATCTGCAGTTCCCTCTGCTGGTCCTCGGTGAACACCCCCAGCCACCCGGTCCGGTGGCCCTTCTGGATCACTGGAGACATCACTGCTTTCCAGCACTGCACTTTTTTGATTTCAGCTGCAGGGAGCATCAGGTTCAACAGCAATTCAAAGCGTTCTGTTCCAGCCAATCCCTGCTGAAACAGCTGGCGGACATCTTCATGCTGGTCTTCAGGAAGCAGACCCAGCCAGCCTTCTCTTCCAGAGGGAAAATGCTGCAACCAACTGTCGTTGCACACCCAGTGAACCCCATCTGCAGACAGCATCCAGGCCGGAAAAGGGAGGGCCTGAACCATCTCCAGGGCCTGCACTTCCTGAAACGACAGGTGTTCGGTGTTCATGCCAGCTTCCCTCCCTGCAACCTGACTCGCAATACGCCCAGCTCCTCCCGAAATCCAACAGATGCCAGGAGAATGCAGAAGCAGAACGTCCTTTGCTTTCATTATGAAACGCACAGGGGCATGAAGGGAAGCAAGGAATTGAACAGACAGCAAAAATGCATCAGAAACCGGGTTGCTCAGGGACCAGAATTGTGGTGTTGTGCTCAAAAACATGCACAACACAGCACTTCTGAAATTGGCTCCACCTTCCAGACCCTTCACCCAGCCCAACTTTGCTTTGACCTCGCAGAAAGAAAGCAGTATAATTCTGACCCGAAAGCGCTCGTAGCTCAGACGGATAGAGCGAGGCACTCCTAAGGCTTAGGTCACAGGTTCGACTCCTGTCGGGCGCACCAGATTCTCCCAGTGAAACCCTCACTGGGATTTTTTTGTGGGGCTTGCATGTGTCGTGCCTGATTCACTCCCAAGCAGTGTCTTTTCGGGGTCACAGGTTCGACTCCCATCAAACGCACCAGATTCTCCCAGTGAAACCCTCACTGGGATTTTTTTGTGGGGCTTGCGTGTGTTGTGCCAGATTCACCCACCAAAACCCCCAGAAAAACCTTATGGGGATCTCTATTCAATGCCTGAGAGGAACTAATGGGGATCCCGTACCACCATCACGGGAATGGGAGAACTGCGCACCACGGCTTCTGCCACACTGCCCGAGAAGAAATGGTTGAGGCCCTTTCTGCCGTGCGTCCCCATGAAGATGTAATCTGCCACAAAATCCTTCGCAGCTTTCAGGATCTCATCTGCGGGGCGTCCGGTCACAAAGAGGACTTCCTCTCCCTGGTATTGCACATCCCTGAGGCGCTTCATGGCCGCGTCTTTGATGTGCTCCTGGGTTTCCTGCAAGACATAAGCAGGAGAAAGGGCGTCCATGTAGGGGGTAAACGCAGCACCTGCATCAAACACATGCACCAGTTTGATGCGGGCATCGGGCACCATCTTCCGGGCCAGATTCAGGGCCTGTTCTGCACTGGCGGAAAAATCCGTGGGAACCAGAATGCGAACCATGAGGGGCCTCCTTTGCTTTCATTGTGCGCCTTTGTGGGGGTAAGAAATGTCCCGCAATCCCCTAGGAAAGCCCCCAAAACCCAAAACCCCGCTTGCTATAATGCCTGTCATGTATGAAGTGGTGATTGGTCTGGAAGTGCACCTGCACCTGAAAACCAGAAGCAAGATTTTCAGTGCCTGCAGTGGAGATTATTTTGGGGAGGGTCCCAACACCTTTACGGATCCCCTCACGCTGGGTTTGCCGGGCACCCTGCCCACCCTGAACCGGGAAGCGGTGGAGAAGGCCATCATGTTCGGTCTGGCCCTCAATTGCGATGTGGAGGGGTTCACCCAGTTCCACCGCAAGAATTACTTTTACCCGGACGCCCCCAAGAACTACCAGATTTCCCAGTACGACCGCCCGATTGCCCGCAAAGGCTGGGTGGAGGTAAACGGTGAGCGCATCGGAATCACCCGTGCCCACCTGGAAGACGACGCCGGGAAGCTGATGCACCCCAATTACACCAATTACAGCCTGCTGGACCTCAACCGTGCAGGCATGGCATTGATCGAGATGGTCACCGAGCCTGAAATCAAGAGCCCTGAGCAGGCCCGCGATTTCCTGAATGTGATCCGTTCGATTGCGCAGGCCCTGGGGGTCAGCGATGCCAACCCCGAAGAGGGCAAGATGCGTTGCGATGTGAACGTATCCATACGCAAACCCGGTGAACCGCTGGGCACCAAGGTGGAGGTCAAGAACCTCAACTCCTTCAAGAGCGTGCAGCGCGCCCTGGAGTACGAAATTGAGCGCCAGACCCGCGTGCTGGCCAACGGAGGCAAGATCTCCCAGGACACCATGGGCTGGGACGATGGGGGCCAGAAAACCTTCGTGATGCGCACCAAGGAAGGCGAAGCCGATTACCGGTACTTCCCGGAGCCGGACCTTCCTCCCCTGAACATCACCCGTGACTGGATCGAGGAAGTGCGGGCCAGAATGCCCGAAGTGCCCCAGCAGAAATTTGAGCGCTATGTGGCCCTGTCCATCAAAGAGGCAGATGGCCGGGTGATCTCTGAAAGCGTGACCCTCAGCCGTTTCCTGGATGAAGCCCTGAAGACTTACGCTGGCGAGGCCCAGAAGCTGGTCAACTGGCTGCTCACCGATGTGGCTGGCTGGCTGGCTGCCCGGATCATCGACATCAGCGAATCGAAACTCACCCCTGCTTTGCTGGTCAAACTGGTGAACCTGATTGATGCGGGCACCATCAGCGGCAAAATGGCCAAGGAACTGCTGCCAGAAGTGATGGAGGGTGCAGACCCTGACGCACTGGTCAAAGAGCGCGGTCTGGCCGTGGTCACGGACACCAGTGCCATTGAGGCGGCCATTCAGAAAATCCTGGAGGCCAACCCGGATGTGGTGGCAAAAGTGCAGGCCGGAAACGTCAAGGCCGTGAATGCCCTGTTTGGTCCCATCATGAAAGAAATGGGCGGCAAGGCCAAGCCCGAAATCGTGCGGGATTTGCTGAACCAGAAACTGGGGCTCTGAGCCTGCATTCCCTCCTGAAAGGCAACCCGTGAGCAAAGGCAGTGCAGATTATGCTCCGCTGGGCCAGTTTCTGGCCCGGCAGCAGGAAGCCACCTGCAAGCTGACGTTTGAGCAGATTGAGGATGTGCTGGGCTTCAAGTTGCCTTTTGCAGCCCGATCCCTCAAACCGTTCTGGTGGCAGGCCAAATACCCCCACGTGCATGCCTGGACAGACCAGGGCTGGGAAACCGAGCGGGTGGATTTCATTCTGAAAACGGTGACCTTCAAGCGATCTGAACCCAGAAAATCAAAAAGACGGTTCTGAACCGGTCAGCAGGATTTTCTTTCAGCAGACGCTTCTCTCAATAATTGGGGGTGGCGTCTGTTCCTTTTCTGCGTCCCGGCTTCAAAAGCCCCTGGGCGTGCAGGTCTTCCAGGCTGAGCTTCAGGTGGGCATCCTGCTCCACTTTTTCGATGACTTCAGGGGCAATCCAGTATTCTTCCAGCAAATCTTCGGTGCGGAATTTGACCAGTCCAGCTTCGATCTGCTCGATTTTTCCCACCAGCTGGTCCTGGTAAAACAAAAGCATGCCTTCTTTGAGGTCTTTCAGGGTGTCCATGCGGTGCTCCTTTGGTTCAGGGTAAACGGCTGACAGAAAGCAGGTTTGGGCAATTCACACGGTTGTGTTTTCATAGGCGAAATGCACTTGACAGCCTTATTCTACATATGTAGAGTAAGGCCATGCCCAGAGCCCACGACACTTCCGAACCCACCCTGCGGGTGCTGCATGCCCTGGCTGCACAGCCAGACAGCTGGCACCATGGATACCCCATCAGCAAAACCACAGGCATCAAATCGGGTTCCCTTTATCCCATCCTGATCCGGCTTTCTGAGCGGGGATACCTGGAATCCCGCTGGGAGCCCAGTGAAAAAGAAGGCCGTCCCGCCAGACATGCCTACCGGATCACGGCATCAGGACAGCAGTTTCTCAGAGAACAGGCTGTGCTGCTGCAGACCCTGCAATTGAGGCTGCTGTGAAAGAGTGGTTGCAAGCCCTGCAGGCAGAAGCTGCAGAAATCCCCGACCCCACAGAAAGGCTGTGGTGGCTGGTCACAGGCATCCTGGGCCTGTATTTGAAAGGAGTTCACATGCAATTGATGAAATCTGGATCGGCGGTTTTTCTGGTGCTGCTGGCAGCACTTTTCACAGTGTGGAATGCGAACCACACCCTACTGGGCTTTCCCATGTCCTGGCTGGTGCTCACCGCCCTGGGGATTCTGGCCCGTGTCCTGAAGGTGAGCCACAGGACATTGCTGTTCAGCACCGTCCTTTACATTCCCCTGTGTCACCTGACCGATGTGCTGACCCCCATGACCGTTCCCTTTTCTTTTGATGTGCAAGAAGGTGCCCTGGCCCTGGTCCTGATGATGCTGGGCTGGAATTTTCCTGTAAAGCATTTTGGCAAAGAAAGTTTTGTCGGTAAGCTGGCACAACAAAATGCACTTTTCCTCTGGATGCTGGGAATGCTGGGCAGCATGCTGCTGGTCCTGGCCCATCCCCAGGCCCCCACTTTCCTGCAAGGGGTGCTTTTGGTGGGAACCTGCCTCTTGCTGGGAAGCCTGTTCTGGAAAAACCTCTCCTGGAAAAAACTGGGGGGTTTCAGTGTGGCCTTTGCCCTGCTGCTTCCTGTTGCCCTGTACTTCACAGTTCCCCTGTATGGATCGCGCGTCTTATACAGCATTTTTGGTCCCTGGCAGCTTCCCGGTTATATCGCGCCCCAGTGGTCCATGCTGATGGTTTTGCTGATTTTGCTCAGTGCACTGGTTTCCCGCCATGTGCTGCCACGCAAACCCAGACTGGCCTGATGGCCTGAACTCAGACATCCAGAGCCTCAGAAACCTCCTGTGATGGTTTCTGAGGCTCTGGGTTTTCTGTTGTTCTGATCAAGCTTCTCCGGTCTGGTTGGACCACCCTCCAAAATCCCCTCCCTCGATGGGCTGCTCCAGTCCCAGCAGGGTGAACATGCTCAGCAGTTGCCCCCTGTGGTGGGTTCCGTGCGTGACCAGATGGAACACCTGGTGCAACCTGCGGTTCTCGTTCAGCACACCCTGGTCATGGGACTGCTGAATGGCTTTCTGCCAGTCTGCTCCGAGCTGCAAGAACATGGAACGGAGATCTTCCAGAGACAGGCTGGGATCATAGGGCAGGGGTTCAGGTTTGCGAATCTCTGTCCCCACACAGGCCGACCATGTGCGCATGACATTGGCAATGTGAAACAGGGTGTGGTGGGGCGTTCGGAGGCCAAATCCAAAATCCCGATGAAGGTCTGATTCTGGGAGGTCTGCCACGGCATCCAGCAGTTGCAGGTTCGTCCAGAGTTCATACTCTGCCAGCTTCAATATGGTCTCAACATAATCATGCATGGTGCGACTGTACCACAGTCACCCACATTCCTGAACAGTCCAGGCAGCAAAAATCCCTGGCATCTCGCCAGGGAAAATCACAGGTTCATTCCGTGCAAATCAACAACAAAATCATTCAGGCTGGTAGGTTCTGGGTTCCACCTTGCTTCTGAGCAGGGTCATCAGGCCCCCCATGATGATGAAGATGGGCCACACCCGGCCAAAATCCAGGTTCAGCAGGAAAATCAGGGCCACCGTGAGCAGGGGCAGGCTTCCAATCAGCTGGTCGGCCACCTGGGGAGAAATCCGGCCCTGGCGCTGGTACAGGCGGTAAGCCCGCCAGCCCATGCCCATCCCCGGAATCAGCATGAAACAGGCCCACCAGTTGTGCAGCTCAAACCCCTGAAAAACCATCTGGCCCAGCAGCAAAAGTCCCACAGCAATCCCCATGATGCCCCAGACCGGGGTTCTGTCCTTGCCTGCATTTTTCACCTCTGCGTTGATGTTGTCGTTCATGTCGTTTTGCATGTCTTTCACCTCTTGAATTCAGGATAGGCAATGGGGGTTTTGGGCAGTAGACACAATCATCATGCTGGGGGCATGACAGATGTCATGACAGCAAAACAGCCCTCTTTCAAGGGCTGCAATGCACAACAGGTTCCAGGGTTTATCTTGGCACACCCTGCAACTGCCGGATGACTTCTTTCATGGCCACCCCTGCATGAAAACGCCCGTTCTCAATGAACACCTGGTTGGTGTGGTTCCCGAAACCTGCGCTGCCGCAGATGAACAGACCTGGCACATTGGTTTCGTAATTTTCATTGAGTTCGGCCATCAATTCCTCGTTGAGGTTGACCCCTGCCCCCTGCAGCAGTTCGATGTTGGGACGGTAACCGGTCAGGGCGAAGGTGAAGTCGGTTTCCAGTTCCCAGGTGCCCTCCTCCCCTTCCACAATCACCCGGTCTTCCAGGATCTCGATCACCCGGGAGCTGTAGTGGGCTGCAATGGAACCATCCTTGATGCGGTTCTCCAGGTCGGGTTTGACCCAGTACTTGAGGGTGTTTTTCATCTGGGGGGCGCGCACCACCATGGTGACTTTCGCTCCGCCGCGCCACAGGTCAAGGGCAGCATCTGCTGCACTGCTGCCTGCACCAATGATGGTGACGTTCAGGCCCCAGAACGGATGGGCTTCGGTGTAGTAGTGGGAGACGTTTTCGGAGTCTTCTCCGGGGATGCCCAGGGCCAGCGGGTTGTCGTAGTAGCCAGTGGCAATGATCACCTTGCGGGTTTCAAAGACCCCCTGGGTGCCGTCTTTCTTGTTGACCAGCACGGTGTGTCCTGCGGGAGCAGGGTGAACGGAGGTCACCTCGTGGTACTGCAAAACGTTGAGGTTCTCACGCTGGGCCACCAGACGGTAGTAGTTCAGCGCCTCTTTGCGGTCCGGCTTTTCACGCATGGTGACCATGGGATGCCCACCAATCTCCAGTTCAGGAGAGGTGGTGAAAAAGGTCATGTAGGTGGGGTAATCGAAAATGGCGTTGACCACACAGCCCTTGTCGAGAACAGCATAGTTCAGTCCAGCCCTTTTGGCGTCGATGGCAGCGGCAAGCCCGACAGGTCCCGCGCCCACTATGATCAGGTCATACATCATCATCTGTTAAATTAGCATGTCTGGCAGCTGCAGAAAGTGTCACATCTACAAGAACAGCAGCAAAGGATCCTGCCACATGTATAGAATTTCTTTATCGAAAAACGATATCAATGAAGATCAGAGACAAAGTTCTCATTTTACACATTTTCAATCTTGCATACTTGAGGAACAAAAGAGCAAAAAGCCCTTTCTACACAGTGGATTCACACAGTCCTTTCCTCAACGCAGGTGTAAGCTGAAAAAAAGCTGTGTGCTGTGCCTGAGCCTGATGTCCCTCTTTGGTGCAATGCACCATTCAGAATTTATTTTTTGCCCTCCTGAAATCAGGAGGGCTTGCTTTTGTTCCTCACCAGTCGCCGCTGGACCCACTGGAACTGTCTGAACTGCCCCCTGAAAAGCTGTCTGAACTGCTGCTGGAACTGCTGTCCGAACTGCTGGAACCAGAATCCCAGGAACTGCTGCTCAGGGTGCTGGCCGCTGCACCCGCCATGAAAGCCCGCTGGGCGTCATCGTCGTTGTGGTGCCCGGAATGGGGGTGGTCATGGTGGTGATGGCTGTGCCTGAATCCAGAATTGCGCCGTCCGGGGGTGGGTCCAGGGCCTCCCCTTCTCAGGGTGGAACGAATGGCGGCAGTCACCACAATGGCAGCAAAGATCACGAAAATCAGGGGCAGCAAGATGGGGATCAAAAACATCCATCCCACACCTCCCGGACGGTCTTGCAAGTTGTCCATGAAAATCTGGAATTTAAACAAAAACAGATCCCATCCAGAAAGAATTTCACTGTTGCCTGGAGACTGCTGCACAGGTGCACCCTGTCCCTGAGAGGCGGGGTTCTGGGTCTGGGTGGACACCGGACGGATCGGATGCTGTTTCACCAGCCCAATCAGGGCCAGGGTCCCCTGCTCGATGCCCGACTGGTAGCGTTCCGCTTTGAAAGCAGGAACCAGGGTGGTCTGGATGATTTTGCTGGTCTGGGCATTCAGAGCAGAGCCATACCCTTTTCCCATCTGAATGCGGATTTTTCGGTCCTGCATGGACACCAGCAGCATGAAACCATCGTTCTTCTGGGGGTTTCCCACCCCCCAGGCATTGAACAGATTCAGGGCAAATGCCTCAATGTTGCCAGGGGTGTAAGGCTTCAGTGCAGGAAGCACCACCACTGTGCCTTCCAGATTCAGCTGCTTTTCCAAGCTCCCCAATTGATTTGTCAGGTTCTTGCGGGTCTGGGCATCCAGCCGTCCTGCATAATCACTGACGTGATTCTCCTGAGGGGCAGGCAGCGCATTGCTGGCCTTCAGGTTCTTCAAGAGGGTTTGCATGCCCTGCACAAATTGCTGGCCCTGAAAACTGCGGGTGATCTGCCCCGACCAGCCTGCCACATCTCCCTTGACCTTGCTTCCCAGGGTCACATGGGCTTTTTTCAGCACCGGGTTGTAATTCACCAGCACGGCGTATTGCTTTTTGAATTTTCCAGGGTTCCACTGGTTCCAGAGTTGCACTGCAGATTTCTCTGAGGTGACAAGCTGCACCGAATGCCCCCAGGTGCTGGCATGTTGCCTGAGCACAGCAGCAATCTGGCTTTCCTGCCCGGAACCGATGGCCTGACGCTGGTCCTGCACCTGCTGGGCCTGGACCATTGCGGTCAACAAAAAAAGGGTCAATGCACTGGAAAAAGGTTTCATCATGGGTTTCATGGTGTCTGTATTGTCTCATGGCAGAACGCTCTTTGTTGTGCTGGTGCCAGAAGATGTCCAGAACACGTGGTGCTGAACAGCAAAAAATGCTTTAATGAATCCCGTGAAGGGCAAACAGGCCATCTTGATGGTGGAATACAGCTACAACCGTTACAGCCTTGCGGTGCTGACCGGCATTCTGGAAGCCGACGGGCGCTTTGAAGACCTGGACATCCACTTCCGCAAAGCGGCCAGAAAAGACAGCCTGGAAGACAGCAGACATGAGGAACTGCTGCAGAACATCCTGCTGCTGGCCCGGCAATACCAGCGTCTGGTGGTGGCTTTTTCTTTCCACACCCCCAATGTGGCGGCCATGGGCTATACCCTGCAAGCCATCCGTGCCGAACTGCAAAAACAGCAGATGGACAATGTGCTGATCCTTGCCGGAGGCCCTCACCCCAGCGGTGATCCGCTGGGCACCGTGCAACTCGGGGTGGATGTGGTGGTGCTGGGCGAGGCTGAACTGACCCTCCCTGAACTGCTGGACCGTATTTTTCAGCAGAAATCCCTGGAAGACCTCAAAGGCATTGCCTTTCTGGACGATCAGAAAAAATACCGCTTCACAGGCCGTGCGCCCCAGATTGACCTCAACGATTACCCACCGTTCTCTTTGAAATCCAGACGCTTTGCCCCGCTGGAAATTGGCCGGGGATGTGCCTTTGCCTGCAGTTTCTGCCAGACCCCTTTCCTGATGGGGGCCAAAATGCGCTACCGCTCCATAGAAAACATCATCCACTGGGCAAAGCAGGGCAAAGATGCCGGTTATCAGGCCCTGAGGTTCCTGACCCCCACTGCATTCACCTATGGCAGCGTGGATGGGCAAACCCTGCACCTGGATCTTCTGGAAGACCTTTTAAAAGGGGTCAGCCAGATTTTTGGCAAAGAACACGTGTTTTTCGGGTCTTTTCCCTCCGAAGTGCGGCCCGAGACCGTCACGCACCAGACCCTTTCGCTGGTGAAAAAATACTGCACCAACGACAACATCATCATCGGGGCGCAATCTGGCAGCAACCGCATGCTCTCTGAAGTGCACCGGGGGCACGGCACCGAAGAAGTGGAAGAGGCCGTGCGCCTGCTGCTGGAATACGGGTACCAGGCCAATGTGGATTTCATTTTCGGGATGCCCGGAGAAACCGAGGAGGACCTGGCCCAGACGCTGGAATTCATGCTGAAACTCACCCGACTGGGGGCCAGGGTGCACTCTCACACCTTCATGCCTCTGGTGGGTACGCCGCTGTCCAGTGCCGCTCCGGGGGTGGTTTCTCCTGCCGTGCGCAAGATGCTGGAAGAACTGAGGTTGCTGGGCCTGGAATACGGGCACTGGAAGCAGCAAGAACTCATCGCAAAAGAAAGCACAGCCTTTCTGGAAGACCTGCTGCAAGAGCGCCCCGATGAACTGAAAGGGGTTCGGGCGTTTAAACGGCAGTAGGGGTTTTTTGGTCCAGCTGTTTTTTCACCTGGAATTGCCCGATCAGCAGCGCAGTAACGGCCCCAACCGCGAAGAACACCACCCAGGGCAGCGCTGCAAAATGCAGGTGCTTGCCGTAATCAAACAGCACACCTCCCAGCGCATTGCCCAGAAAGCCTCCCACCGCCAGAGGCAAAGCCGCCACTCCCAGGTAGGTTCCGGCCCGTTCTGGAGGGGTCAGGCTGGCGATCAGGGTCTGCTGGCTGGGTGCAGCCAGCAAATTTCCAATGGCAAACACAGCCGTGCAAAGCAGAATGCTGGTTGGGGCATGGGTGAACCCCATCAGGCCCAGACCCAGGGCCATGAAAGCCACCCCTGCAGACAGCAAAACCTGTGAAGAATACCGTTTGCTGGCGTATTTCATGATCGGATACTGCAGCACACTGGTGAACCCGGCATACACCCCATACACCCAGGCGGTCAGGGAGGTCCCACCATGCTGGGTGGCGTGCAGCATCAGGGCCACATTCACCTGCACCCACAGGAAGAAAAAACCAATCTGTATGACCTGGAAATGCAGGAAAGGACGGTCCTGCAAAGCCAGTTTCAGGCCTTTCATGGTGCTGCCTCTGGGCTTGGGTTCGTTGGCTTTCAGTTCGGGCAGAAAAAGAACCGAAAACACCAGAGACAACAGGTAACAGGAAGCCCCCACAAAACTCACCGCCTGAAACCCATAGGGAATCAACAGCGTGCCAACCAGTGGCCCAACGGCCATCCCGATGTTGCTGCTCACGCCCTGAATGGCATAAAACCTGGGGCGCTGTTCTGGTGGGGTCAAAAGCACAATGGCTGCAGATTTGGGGGCATCAAAAAGGGCACCTCCCAGGGCAGCAAAAACCGCAGAAGCCATCAGGAGGGGAAGGGAATCTGCAAAAGCCATGCTGGCAAAACCCAGCGCCCGGACCATGAGCCCAAAGCAGATCAACCGTTTCAGACCAAATTTGTCTCCCAGCATGCCCCCCACCACAGTGAAGCCCTGCTGCACCAGTTGCCGCACCGCCAGCACCAGACCGATGGCTCCGGCTGCCCATCCCAGACCATTCACAAAATGCACAGTGATCAGGGGGATGATCATGAAAAAGCCCATCCACATCAAGAGGTTGTCCAGCAAGAGGATTCTCTGGGAGCGGTTCATGGGTCACCTTAACGCGGAAGGAGGTTCTGGGGGAATAGCGGGATTGGCTTAAGCCCTCTCCAGACTGAGCCCTCTCCTGGCTCGCTCTGCATCGTCTCCTCTCCCCGAGGGAGAGGACAGCGCAGCGCCAGCAAGTGAGGTGAGGGAAGAAGCCCTACTCCTTCCTTAACTGCAGTAAAATACTTTCTGGTTGAATTTACAGGAGGCTTTACCATGACCTACCGCACTGAATCCGACACCATGGGCCAGATCCAGGTGGAAAACTCCCGATACTGGGGCGCACAGACCCAGCGTTCCATCCAGAACTTTCCCATTGGTGTGGACCGTTTCCGTTTCACTCCGGCCATCATCCGTTCTCTGGGGATACTGAAAAAAGGGGCTGCACAGGCCAACAAGGACCTCGGGGAGCTGCCTGCAGACATTGCAGATTTGATTGTGCAGGCGGCAGACGAGGTGATTGCCGGAAAACTGAACGAGCACTTCCCATTGGTGGTGTTCCAGACTGGATCGGGCACCCAGAGCAACATGAACAGCAACGAGGTGATCTCCAACCGGGCCATTGAAATTGCGGGCGGAGAACTGGGCAGCAAGAAACCTGTGCACCCCAACGACCACGTGAACCGGGGCCAGAGCAGCAACGACACCTTCCCCACCGCCATGCACATCGCTGTGGTGCTGGAACTCAACGAAAAACTCTTCCCTGGCGTGGAGAAACTGCGCACCACCCTGGCCCGCAAAGCCGAGGAGTTCCAGGGCATCGTGAAAGTGGGCCGCACCCACCTGCAAGACGCCACCCCCATCACCCTGGGTCAGGAAATTGGCGGCTGGGTGGCCCAGATCGATTACTGCATCTCCGAAGTCAAACACGCCCTGACCGGTCTCTATGACCTCGCCATTGGTGGAACTGCTGTAGGTACGGGTCTGAATGCCCACCCTCAATTCGGGGATCTGGCGGCCAGTTACTACACCAAAGAAACCGGATACCCTTTCCGCAGTGCAGAGAACAAGTTTGCTGCCCTCAGTGGTCACGACGCTCTGGTGCAGACCAGTGCTGCCCTGCGCACCCTGGCTGGAGCTTTGATGAAAATGGCCAACGATGTGCGCTGGCTGGCTTCCGGTCCCAGAAACGGCATCGGGGAAATCACCATCCCAGAGAATGAACCCGGTTCCAGCATCATGCCTGGCAAGGTCAACCCCACCCAGTCCGAAGCGCTCACCATGGTGTGTGTGCAGGTGTTCGGAAACGACGCAGCAGTGGCTTTTGCAGGATCTCAGGGCAACTTCCAGCTGAATGTTTTCAAGCCTGTGATGGTGCACAACGTGCTGGAAAGCATTCAGCTGATCAGCGATGCTGCTGTGGCCTTCAATGACAACTGTGCAGAAGGCATCCAGCCCAACCTTTCAAAAATCGAGCACAACCTGGCCATCAACCTGATGCAGGTGACCGCCCTCAACCGCCACATCGGTTATGACAAGGCGGCGGCCATTGCCAAGAAGGCCCACAAAGAAGGCACCACCATGAAAGAGGCCGCTCTGGCCCTGGGTTACCTCACCGAAGAGGAATTTGCGAAGTGGGTCATCCCCATGGACATGACCCACCCCAGCATCTGAAGCTTCAGGCATTCAAAGGACCCTCTCCAAACCGAGAGGGTCTTGTTTTTGCAGTTCAGCAGTGGTTATTTGTCTTTGTCGGACTTGCCGTGGTCTTCACCCGACTTGCCGTGGTCTTCACCCGACTTGCCGTGGTCTTCACCCGACTTGCCGTGGTCTTCACCCGACTTGCCGTGATCTTCAACAGCTTCGTCTGCATCATCGTCATGGTCTTTGGATTTGTCCTTGTCGGCTTTGGCCTGATGCTGGGCTTTGTTCAAGACAGCCACCAGTGGGAGCGTCTGTGTCTTGCCCTCCACTGTGAGGGTCACTTTGACCTGTCCGGGCTTGCTGAGGTCACTGGCCAGATCATAGGTGGCCGTTTTGTCTTCTGCATCCTTCACCACCACCTGCCTGGCGGTGCTGAGGTCGCCCGTGGCATTCAGGGTGCCATCCGGGTTGAGGGTGGCGACAACGGTTCCAGAGGCATCCACAAAGGTGATGGTCCATCCTCTGGTTGCAGCCACAGCCACGGTTGCAGTGGGAGAAGGCATTGGAGGGGGGGTGTCTTCTGCAAGAGCGGCATTGCCAGCGAACAACAGGGCAGCAACAAGGATGATTTTCTTCATGTGTCCTCCTGAAACAACTGCAGTGTATAAATTGAAGCTGATCTGGTTATGATCGAAATCTGATTGAAATCTGATTCATCTGGACTTCATTTGACTGTCCAAAAAATGACATGTTTATTATAAATTTCAGATCGTCCAAATTGTGCACATGGGTTGCATATTCAAATGGAATTACAGAATCATGACATGTCTTTCATGAAGAGCTTCAACATCAGAGGTCATGCTGCAACCCCAGGCAGGCTTTCCCCGTATCTGAAAACATGATGAACTTGCTCTCGATCGTTTTTGGCATTGTGGCAGCGATTGGTCTGCTGGTGGGCCTGATTCCCCTGCTGGGCTGGGTGAACTGGTTCATCACCTTGCCCCTTGGCATCATTGGCCTGATTCTGGGTACCATCAGCAGCAGTGCAACAGGACGAAACCTCAACATTGTGATCCTGATTCTGGCTGCCCTGAGGCTCTTTCTGGGTGGAGGGATCATCTAAACACCCCTCAACCGCACCCTTGATGTCCTCTCGCCTCTCGGTCACAATGAAGTCACGCAAACGTTTTCATACCGGAGGCTGATATGGTTTTTCATGGTCGCAGAAAGCACCTCTTCCTCGTTGGCACCCTGCTGCTGGGTGCAGCCCTGGCCCAGCAGTCCCCCCTGGTCCTGGCTGACTTTGAAGGTTCAGCAGCCCAGTCTCCCCTTCCAGCTTCCAGCGGATTTGCCACCTGGCAGGACGGTTCTGGACTGGTGACCCTCACCACCAGCACCGAAAATGTGGCTGGACAGGGGGCAGACAACCATGTGCTGGTGACCCCCGTGGACATCAAACAATGGGGCGGATTCACCCATGATTTCTCGCTGGCCGTCAATGGCTCTAAAGGCAGCGTGGACCTCAGTGCCTATTCGGGTCTGCGCTTCTGGTTCAAGGGCTCTGGCAGCGGAAAAAACATCCAGTTCGAGCTGCTCGACAACCGGGGCAAAGACCAGAACACCGACACCGCAGAACGCTTCTTTTACCGTTTCCCGGACGACAGCAGCGACTGGAAACAGGTGGTGGTGCCTTTCAGTGAACTGCAGCGCCGCACGGATTTTCAGCCTGCAGGGGCACCCAGCGATGGCCTGACCCTCAAGGAGGTGTGGGGATACGCCCTGAACCTGCCGCAAGGCGCAACCACTTACGCCTTTGACCGCTTTGAAGCCCATCAGGAAGCCCCTGCAGCCGCCCCCAGCGACGCACCTCCCCAGCTTTCCTTTGAAGCCCCTGAAGTCAAAGTGACCGAGGGACAAACCGCCGTGTTTCACATTGTGCTGAACGCCCCCCAGAAAGACCCCATCGAGGTGGAATACGAGACCACCGATGGCAACGCCACCAGCCGCGATTTTGTGTACACCACCGGGGTGCTGACCTTCCAGCCTGGCGAAACCAGCAAAACCGTGGGGGTGCCCACCTATCCCAACAGCAAATACACCGGAAACCGCACGGTCAATCTGGAGATGTACCCGCCCAAAAATGCCACCCTGATGACCACCATCAGCAAACTCATCATCCAGGACGATGATCCCCAGAGCCTGGGGCTGGGAGAGGACTTTGAGAGCAGCTCAGGGAACCTCAACCTGGGCAAAAACCTGATCGTCTCCACCATCGATGTGAAACAGGGCGCAGCCGAAGCCCACCCCGAGCAGGACCCCCTGGAAGGCGTCTGGCAGATCAAACTTTCTGGCAATCAGAATCCCTCTGCCACCCGCAATTTGCGTCCAGTGCAGGACTGGACCGGAGCCAGAACCCTCAGCTTCTGGTATTACGGTGAAAACTCCGGGAAAGATGTGAAGGTGCTGCTGCAAGACGCTCCCACCCTGCAACCCTCCAGAGACTGGACGGTGGCCTGGGGAGAGGAGTTCAACAACCCTGCAGGCTGGCAACCCAGCGAAGACGACTGGAATTACGCCGTGATCGGCACCGGAAACGGCAACAGCGAACTGCAGTATTACACCGACAAAGCCGAAACCGTCAGCACCGACGGACAGGGCAACCTGCGCATCCGGGGCGACAAAGCCGCCCCTGGCTTCAAATGCTGGTATGGGGACTGCCTGTACACCTCTGCCCGCCTGAGCACCCAGAACAAGAAGGAATTTGATTACGGACGCATTGAGGCCCGCATCAAAATTCCCTCCGGACAGGGCTACTGGCCTGCATTCTGGCTGCTGGGCAGCAACATCGGCACGGCAGGCTGGCCCGGTGGCGGCGAAATCGACATCCTGGAAACCATTGGCAAGGAACCCTACAACATTCACGGATCCCTGCACGGACCTGGCTACTACTTCCGGGAAGGCACCCAGTTCACCAAAACCGTGACCCTGCCCGAACCTGTGGCCAACGATTACCACACCTATGCCGTGGAAAAACGCCCCGGAGAAGTGGTGTATTTCCTGGATGGTGTGGAATACCAGAAAGTCACCGCCAAGGACATCCCTGCAGGCACCGTGTGGGTGATGGACCAGCCGTTCTTCATCCTGCTCAACCTTGCCATCGGGGGAGCATGGCCCGGCAGTCCCGACGAGACCACCCCCTTCCCCGGTGACATGCTGATCGATTACGTGCGGGTGTACCAGCCTTCTGTTCCCCAGCACCAGCTTGAAACCACCTTCAAGGAAGATTTCACGGGCTGGAAGAAAATCGAGCTTCCCATATCTGCCTTCACAGGAGACAGCGGCTTCCAGTGGAACGGCCTGCAACGCTTCCAGTTGCAGTTCGCAGATGGTCTGGAAGGCGTGCGTTACGTGGACACCTTGCGGGTGGAGAAGTAATTCAGAAGGCAAAGATGCGCCGAGGGCCGAGAGCCGAGAGCCGAGAGCATCGTGCAACAAAGCGAACTCTCTGTCCAGGCGATGAATCAGAAATGCAAGCAAAGAAGGCAGATCCAGCATCTGCCTTCTTCTTTGAAATGCTTTTCGGCATGGCCTGAATGGATTTGCACAGATTTCAGCAAATGGGAGCCTGCTGGAACAGCGCTCCCAGCCAAATGCTCTGGAGTTCTTTTTGCCCTCGGCCCTCGGCTCTCGGCCCTCGGCTTCTCTCACACCGCCCCTTCCCGCCTCCACTTCCCACTTCTCAGGTACCCCTGCAGCCAGTAATAAGACGCTTTGGGGGTGCGCTTGAAGGTCTGGAAATCCACATGCACCAGTCCGAAACGCTGGGTGTACCCCTCTGCCCACTCGAAGTTGTCCAGCAGAGACCAGCAGAAGTAACCCCGCACGTCTGCGCCTTTTTCGATGGCCTGACCGAGGGCGTCCAGGTGGCGTTCCAGAAATTCGATGCGCCTGGAGTCGTTGACCTTGCCTGCCAGATCGGGGGCATCGGGGTAAGAGCAACCATTTTCGGTGATGAAGATGGGGGGCAGTTTTTCTGCGTAGCGGTCTTTGAGGTCCAGCAGCAACTGGGTGAGGCCTTCGGGAACCACAGGCCAGCCGAATCCCGTCTGCTGGTAATCCAGCATCGGGACCGTCTCCAGGCCCAGTGGAGCAGTGCTGCTGGCTTTCACGTGGTCAGGGGCGTAGTAATTGACCCCCAGGAAATCCAGTCTGGAACCAATCATCTGAAAGTCTTCCTGCCGGATGAAGGTTTCGGCCTGTTCTCCCAGCAAGGCCAGCAGGCTTCTGGGATATTCACCATGCAAGATGGGGTCCAGGAAAAGACGGTTGTGCAGGTCATCCATGTGGGCTGCTGCCTGCAGGTCCTCGTCTGTGTCGGTGGCAGGAATCACGGGGGCCAGGTTCTGGGCAATGCCCACTGGACTGCGGCTGATCTCACGGATGGCCTGCACAGCCAGACCGTGGGCCAGCAATTGATGGTGGGCCACGGGCATGGCGTCCAAAAGCAAGGTTCTGCCTGGAGCATGCTGTCCCAGGGCATACCCCAGGGTCAGCACCACAAAGGGTTCATTGAGGGTGATCCAGGCTTTGATGCGGTCCTGGAAGGCATCTGCCAGGATGTGGGCGTATTCTGCAAAACGGTGGGCAGTGTCCCGGTTGAGCCAGCCTCCCTGGTCTTCGAGGGCCTGGGGCAAATCCCAGTGAAAGAGCGTGGCATACGGGTCAATTCGACTGTCCAGCAACTGGTCAATCAGGCGGTCATAAAAACCCAGACCTTTTTTGTTGGGCCTGCCTTTTCCTTCGGGCTGGATGCGCGGCCAGGACACCGAAAACCGGTAGGCATTCATCCCGAGTTCCTGCATCAGGGCGATGTCTTCAGAGGACCTGTGATAATGGTCGCAGGCGGTGTCGCCGTTCTTGCCATCTTTGATTTTGCCGGGGGTGTGGGAAAAGATGTCCCAGACGCTGGCTCCGCGCCCATCGGTGCGCACGGCCCCTTCAATCTGGTAGGCCGAAGTGGCGGTGCCCCACACGAAATCTGCTGGAAACTGTGACATGTTGACCTCCTGTGATCGAGAGAAATTCGGATCAGATGCCTGCAGTGTCAACATTATAAAGGAGCCAGAACGGGCAAAAAAGAAGCCCGGGAACACCATCCCCGGCTTGCTGGCTTGTGTTGTTTAACTTTTTTGCAGCTTGCGAATGCCCTGCCCGATCCAGACCAGCAACCACACCAGTCCAGCCAGCACGAAAACCAGCACGTAATCAATCAACGGAATCCGCATAATTTCATTGAGTTTTCCCCAGCCCCTGCCGCTGTACACGTAGATCACCCAGCCAGAAAACAGGGAGGCCACAATCCAGCGGGTGAGCCTGCTCCAGCCCAGGCCGTGCATCTGGGTCACAATGAACACCCCCAGGAAGCCAAACGCAAACATCGGCCAGAGACCATTGGTGTTGGAGAGGGCCACGATGCTGCCGTGAATGACCACCAGCAGTTCCTGCGCCAGCGTCCAGTACCGGTTCACATGGATACGGGTCAGAAAAAGGCTGCCCTGCAGCATCAACATCAGGGTGTAGAAGGTGCCCAGAAGGTGCCCTGAGGTGGTTTCCATCGGGTGGTACCAGAAGGTGTAGACCACGGCCCAGGAGAAGAAATACCCGTGGTATTTGCGCACAGCGTCCACAATGGTGGCTTTGAGGGGTGCTTTTTTGCCGAAAAACATGCCCCGGCGTTTGTTTTCCATGACCAGCACCAGCACCAGCAGCACAATCACCGATCCCTGCGAGCTGTAGATGCTGACATCCTGGGCCAGACCGTCATAAAACAGGTGGGTCTGCAGCAGGTGCAGCAGCACAAACACCGCGTTCACCCCCAGTGCCCAGAAGTTCACCGGATGCAGCCCTGCAGTGTATTTCTTCACACGGGTCTGCGCGTAAAAGATCAGACCCCAGATGGTGATCTGGTGGGCCAGATACAGAAACCAGGCACTGAAATGCGTCCAGAAAGTGGGACCCGGCAACTTCCAGAAGTACCAGGATGCCCCCTGATCGGGAAGAAAAGTCTGCCTGAGAGGCTCCAGTCTGAAATCCAGCACCCACACCAGCAAGGTGAACAGGGCACTGAACAGGATGCCTCCCCACAAAGCCAGGATGTCCTTGCGTTCGGGTTGTGGTCGGGTCACATCTCTGGTTTGCTGCATGGTTCCACAGTAGAAAAAACCCAATCAACAACATGTATTGTGGCCCACAGGATGGCAAAATCCATGAAAAAGACCCCAGGTTTCTGGGGTCCTGCACACTTTTTTCTGTTTGATCTTCTGGGCTTTTACCGTCTGCCCTTTACCGTCTGCCCTTCTTGCGCACCTTCTGGCCCGGAACCGTGGGCTGCTTGAAGTCCTTGCCGGACAGCTTGGCTTCCCGTTCCCGGATCTGGTCGCGCAAAGAAGCGGCTTTCTCGAAATCGAGGTCTTCTGAGGCCTGCCACATGTCCAGTTCCAGATCGGTGATCTGGGCCAGGATGGTGTCCCGGTCCATGGTGTCGGGCATGTCTTTCTTGAGTTCGGGTTCTTCCTCGCCACGGATCACGTCCCGCACTTCTTTTTTGATGGTTTCGGGGGTGATGCCGTGCTCCTCGTTGTACTTCTGCTGTTTCTCACGGCGGCGCTCGGTTTCCTTCATGGCGTAGTCCATGGCAGGTGTGACCACATCGCCATACAGCACCACCTCGCCATTCACGTTGCGGGCCGCGCGACCAATGGTCTGAATCAGGCTGCGCTCACTGCGCAGGAAACCGGGTTTGTCTGCATCCAGAATGGCCACCAGCGAGACCTCTGGCAAATCCAGACCTTCACGCAGCAAATTGATTCCGACCAGCACATCGTAGTGCCCGAGGCGCAAATCCCGGATGATCACCTGGCGCTCAACAGTGTCGATGTCGGAGTGCATGTACCTGGCCCGCGCCCCTTTTTCCAGCAGGTACTCGGTGAGGTCTTCTGCCATGCGCTTGGTGAGGGTGGTCACCAGCACCCGCTCTCCTTTTGCCGCCCGTTCACGCACCCGGCCCAGCAAGTCCTCCACCTGTCCCTGGATGGGCCGCAACGTCACGGTGGGATCAATCAGACCTGTGGGGCGAATGATCTGCTCTGCAATGTTCCCGGAGATCTCCCGCTCGTAAAGGCCGGGGGTGGCGCTCACGAACACGATCTGACCGGTTTTCTCCAAAAACTCCTCGAATTTGAGGGGGCGGTTGTCCATGGCACTGGGCAGCCGGAACCCGAAATCCACCAGGGTTTGCTTGCGGCTGCGGTCCCCGTTGCTCATGCCGCCAATCTGCGGCACCGTGACGTGTGACTCATCAATGAAGGTGATGAAGTTCTCCGGGAAGTAATCGATCATGGTGTATGGGGTGGCCCCGGCTTCCCGTCCGTCCATGTGTCTGGAGTAGTTCTCAATGCCTGAGCAGTACCCCAGCACCTTGAGCATCTCCAGATCGTAGAGGGTGCGCTCTTTCAGGCGCTGGGCTTCCAGCAGTTTGCCCACACTCTTGAAGTACTCCAGGCGCTGCTCCAGTTCCTCCTGGATGGTCACGATGGCCCGCTCCACGTTGCCTGCACTGGACACATAATGCTTGGCCGGATAGATCACACTGGAAGGCAGCTCTGCAGCCACATTCCCGGTCAGCGGATCGTACATCACGATGCGGTCCACCTCGTCGCCCCACAGTTCCACCCGCATGGGGGCTTCATCGTAGGAAGGCCAGATCTCCATGACATCCCCTTTGGCCCGGAAACGCCCGGGCTGGATCTCGATGTCGTTGCGCTCATACTGCAGTTCCAGCAGTCGGTCAATCACCTCATCGCGGCCCATCTTCTCGCCGACCTTGATGATGATGTTCATCTTGCGGTACTCTTCGGGATCCCCCAGACCGTAAATCGCAGACACCGAGGCCACCACAATGGTGTCCGGTCGGGTGAGCAAACTGCGGGTGGTGCTGTGCCTCAGGCGCTCAAGTTCCTGGTTGATGGCTGCATCTTTCTCGATGAACAAATCTTTTCCGGGAACGTAAGCTTCCGGCTGGTAGTAATCGTAGTAACTGACAAAGAACTCCACAGCTGCATCTGGAAAGAAAGCCCGGAATTCACTGGCCAGCTGGGCGGTCAGGATTTTGTTGGGGGCAAGGATGAAAGCAGGCCGCTGGGTCTCCTCGATGACTTTGGCAACCGTATAGGTTTTTCCCGTCCCAGTCGCGCCCAGGAGGGTTTGAAACCTGAGCCCGTCGTCCAGGCCCTCCACCAGACTGCGAATGGCTGTCGGTTGATCTCCACTGGGTGTAAATTCTGATTTCACCTTGAGCATAACCTTTATTTTACGCCATAAACTTAATGCTGGGGTGGGTGATATGGCCTAATTGGGAGAAGGCCGAGGGCCAAGGGCCGAGAGCCGAGGGCAAAAACAAACCAGCAATCTGTGGGTTCAGGTGGTTCACCTGCCAGAAATGCACCATCCCTCTGATGACCCATACTCAGAATGAATATGTTTTTATACGCACTTGAGATTTTCCTTGACACCCAGCATCGCAGCAGTTACCTTGCTCTCGGCTCTCGGCTCTCGGCTCTCGGCTCTCGGCTCTCGGCTCTCGGCCCAGTGCCCCACCCCTATAATGTTCCCCATGAGCAAACAGGTCTCCCCCGAACTCCGGGCCAAATACGACGAAATTTTCATGCAGGTGATTCTGGGCACCCAGGCAGAGGCACAAACCACCCAGCCGCAGGCTCCAGGCAATCTGGCAGCCATGTTTCACAAGGAGCAGGTGGCAGATGCCTTGCAGCAGTGCGCGGTCCTGATTGCAGCCTGGAACCGGGGCGAAATTGACACCCGCGCCATTGGCAAGTGTGCAGCATCACTGAAAGGACTGGGGCTCACTGCAGCTGCAGAGCGCATTGAGAACCTGGTGAAAATCGACGGGATCTGAGCAGGTCTGATCAGGTGCGGTTGAGCACAGTTTCTGACCGCTTCTTTCTGTTTTTGGGGAAGCTTTGACCTCCCGCTCTGATGGGCAGCTGGGTTATGGCATCCCACGGCTGAAGACCACGGGCTTTCCACCCAGACCATTTTTTGTAAGACGGCAAGGAGTATAAAGAAAGCAACCCGAGGAGAGGGCGAGTCATGACTCCTGTGAAAAGCGTTGCTGTGCTCACCGACTACCTTTATCCTTACCAGACCACCCTGATTGCAGGCGTGCAGCACGCCTTAGAAGAGCAGGGCGTGGCCTCCACTGTTTTTGTGGGTCGCAACTTCAACACCCCGAGAGCCACCCTGCAGCGCGCCACGGACATTTACAAATTGATTGATCCTTCCCGGTATCTGGGTGTGATTCTGCTGGCTTCGCCTCTGGGGGTGCATGTTTCAGATGAGGAGTTTGCCCGGTGCATTCAGTCTTACCGTCCCCTGCCCATTGTGAGCATCGGGCGCAGGATTCCTGAAACCTCCAACGTGCTGCTGGACAACCGACCTGCCATGCGCTCCCTGATGGAGCACCTGGTCACGGTGCGCAAATTGAAAAGCCTGGTGTTCATGCGGGGCATTCCTGGAAATTACGATTCCGAAGAGCGTGAGCAGGTGTTCCGTGAAGTGCTGCACGAGCACCAGCTACCCGTGCAGGAAGAATTGATCCTGACCGGGGATTATGCTTCTTCGCGGGCTTATCTGGAAATGACCCGTTTGTTGCAGCGCACCCGAGAGTTTGAAGGCGTGGTCTGTGCCAACGATGAAATGGCCGAAGGGGCCATCCAGGCCATCACGGCACTGGGATTGCGGGTTCCAGAAGACATTGCCGTGGTGGGCTTCGATGACAGCGAGGAATTCAAGCATGTGGTTCCAGCACTGACCACCGTCAGGCAGCCGTTTTTTGAGCAAGGCGTGGAGGCAGGGCGGATGCTGCTGTCCATGGCCCATGAAGGGGCAGGCGTGCAGGACCATTACATCAGTCCCCAGCTGGTGGTGCGGGAATCGTGTGGTCCGCCTCTGGCAGGGTTTGAATTCCTTTCTCCCAGCGAGATGTTTCGTGGGGTGGTGGAAGCCCAGCAGAAGTTGCTGACGCTGTTTGAGCAGGTGGCCGTGCATGCGGAGCAACACAGCCGGTTTCTGACCTCCTGGAAAGAAGCTTTGCTGCGCCGCACCCGTCTGGACCAGGAGTTTTTCCTGTGGCGGGATGGTCTTCAGGGCTGTGTGCAAAAGCTCGCCCTGCAGGTCAAGCCAGACCAGCAACAGCAGGTGCTGGCCCTGGGGTTTGCCGCCCAGTCCATTCTGGGCAGTGCTTTGCAGATGCTGCATTCCCGGAACCAGCTGCTGCTGGTGGGCAGCACCAAGAATGCCCCTGGTCTTTTTGCCGTGCAGAACCATGAGGATCTGTTTGAGGCCCTGAGGGTGCATCTGGAACACCTTTACATCCGGCACTGCATGCTGGTGCTGTACGAGAGTTATGATTCCACCCCTGCTCCTTTTGCCCATGTGGCCATGGCCGCCGGGACCCTCTCCAACCTGGATTCTTCGGTGTTTGCCACCCGCGATCTGTTGCCAGAGAGCATGCAGGAGGAGCTGGCTGCAGGCAGTTTGCTGCTGACCCCCCTGTATGTGAATGACCTGCACTATGGGTACCTGCTGTACGAACCGCCCACGTCTGGAAGGTTCGATGAGGAAAGCCTGTGTCACAGCGTCAGCCATGCCATCCAGCAACTGGAACAAACGCTGGCCCTGCGCAGTTATGCCGAGAACCTGGAGGTGCAGGTGCAGGCCCGCACCCGTGAATTGCAGGATGAGGTCACAGAGCGCATGAAGGCCGAGAAAGCCCTGCGGGTCGCCAATGAGGAGCTGCAGCGTTTTGCTTTTCTGGATGGCCTCACCCAGATTTACAACCGGGCGGCGTTCAATGAGCACCTGCAGAGCCAGTGGGTGAACCACCTCAGACACAACAGGCCCCTGAGTCTGATTCTGTGTGATGTGGATTTCTTCAAGCGCTACAACGACCATTACGGTCACCTGGAAGGGGACCGCTGCCTGCAGCACATTGCCCAGGCCCTGTCCCGTTCGGTGCGCAACCGGGGAGACACGGTGGCCCGCTATGGAGGTGAAGAGTTCGTGGTGATCCTGCCCGAAACCACCCCGATGGGAGCCATGCTGGTGGCCCAGCGCATCCAGCAGGAGGTTCGGGGGCTGGAAATCAGCCACGAAAAATCCGACATCAGCCCACTGGTCACGGTGAGTGTGGGGGTGGCGACCCTGGTGCCGCAGTCCGGGATGTCTCCCGAGGACCTGATCCACATGGCCGACCAGTGCCTGTACCGCGCCAAACAGGCTGGTCGGGGCCGCATCATGCAGCATTCTCTGACCAATTTCTGAGCAGTTCACAGTCAACAGTTCTCAGTCAACCACAGACTGAAGCTGTTTTTTGCTGTGGTGGCTGTGGTTTTTTAAGGATCTTCAGGGTGACCGTTCTTTCAAAATTTTGCCGCCCAGAGTTTACTAACTTAAATTCAACTGGAATTTTTCACCTCGAACCTTCAAAACTCCCGCTGCAACTTCAGAGATTTTTTCGTTTCACAAAGCACTTTTGCGACCCTGGACTTTTTGAATTGAGCCATCAGGTTCATGAGAGTCTTTTATACCAGGTTCAATTTCAATGTAAGCGTCTTGCATTTCTGGGGGTTTCCTCTTATGCTTGATGCAATCGTTTACATCAGAGTTTGGTGTGTGCCACAAGGCACCCGCCATGGGGTACTTCATGACCAGCAGAAGCCAAAACCGACCCAACATCCGGGCTGTCGCCATGCAGGCAGGTGTTTCCACAGCCACCGTTTCCCGGGCCATCAACACCCCGGAACGGCTGGATCCGGAAACCCTCAAGCGGGTGCTGCATGTGGTGCAGGAACTGGGCTACGTGCCCAACCTGACCGGACGCAGTCTGGTGATGGGCCGCACCCACGCTGTGGGTGTGGTGGTGCCCAATGTGGGCTGGCCGCTGTTTGCTTCCTTTGCCAGAGGCATCGAAATGGAACTGAACGCCTCGACTTTGATGCCGATCATCGTCTCCACCGACGACCTGCAAGACCGCGAAAAAGACGCTGCCAGAGCCCTGGTGGAGCGTTCCGTGGATGGTCTGATTCTGATTTCTTCCAACCTCGCACCAGGCGAAATTGAACGCCTTGCTCCCAACATGTTCCGGGTGCACATCAACCCCCAGATCGACGGCCATGAGCACCAGATCCGGGTGGACGATGTGGCCGGAGGGTACCTTGCCGCAGACCACCTGATCAAAAGCGGCCACAAACGCATTGCCCATGTGGCCGGGGAATTTCGTTCAGGACGGGACAGGGCTCAGGGATTTTTGAAGCGCCTCTCTGAAGAAGGCCTGGAACCTTTTGTCCTTTACACCGGAGATTTCACGGTGGAAGCCGGAGAGAAAAGTGTGGATAAAATTCTGGAAATTGGAGTTCCAGACGCCATTTTTGCAGCCAGCGATTTGATGGCTGCCGGGGTGTGCCGTGCCCTCAACCGGGCAGGTCTGCGTGTTCCTGATGCCGTTTCGGTGATGGGCTACGACGACAATCCTATTGCTGCACTTCTGGACCCCCCCCTCACCACCATCCGCCAGCTGGACATCGAGCTGGGAAAAATGGCCGGAAAAATGTTTCTCTCCCTGATGGAGGGAGAGGAAGCCCACAGCGAAATCATTGTTCCAGAGCTGATTGAACGCCAGACCACCCGCAGCCGCCTTCGCAGGTGAACCCTGCAATGCATGCTTCAACATTGCACCTCAGTCGGGAGTTGCCGCACTCCCAGAAAAAGGAATGGAAAGGAATGAGGACCATGTCAGACCGAGGAGATTCACGCTCCCCCCCGCCCATCAATGCCCCCCTGAAGCCGCTCTAAAGTTCAAAAACCCCTTTTCCCTGGAGGAATTCGCATGAAAAATGCAAACGTTTACACCAAAGCTGCCCGTGTTGCCCTGACCGCCGCCCTGCTCACCGCTTCCCTCGCCCACGCAGAGAGCGTGTTCCGCATTGCCCGTGACTCCGCGTCCCTGGCCAGCGTGAACCTCAACCCCTTCTCTGGAGGCAGCCAGCGCCTCTACCCCACTGTTTCCGCCATCTACGAGACCCTCTTCTACGTCAACTCCCTGACCGGCGACGTGGAAAATGTGCTGGGCACCGGCTACAAGTGGGACAAGGGCAACAAGAAACTGACCGTCACCGTGCGCGATGGAGTCAAATGGAGCGACGGCACCGCCTTCACCGCCAAAGACGTGGAATTCACCTTCGATTACCTGAAGCAAAACCCCGCCATTGACGGCGCTGCCCTCTGGAAAAACGGCCTCACCGACGTGAAAGCCAGCGGCAACACCGTGACCTTCACCTTCAAAGACAAGAACATCCCCGTCTTTGTGTACATCGCCCACCAGACCATCGTGCCCCAGCACATCTGGAGCAAGATCAAAGACCCCACCACCGAAACCAACACCAAACCTGTGGCCACCGGACCTTTCCTGTTCCAGAGCGCCAACAGCCAGAGCATCAAAGTGGTGAAAAACCCCAACTACTGGATGAAAGGCTACCCCAAAATCGACGCCATCCAGTGGGAAGTGGTGGGCGGTGCAGACGCCATCCTGCTGAAACTGCTTAGAGGAGACGCCGATTACTCCTACGCCAACATCCCCGACATCAAGAACGTTTACGTCAACAAGAACCCCGACACCAACAAGTTCTACTGGCCCGTGACCGGCGGCAACTACCTGTACTTCAACACCGCCAAGGCCCCCTTCAGCGACGTGAACTTCCGCAAGGCCATCTCCAGCGCCATCAACACCGAAGAAGTGGCCCTCAAAGCCTACTCCGGTCTGGTCAAGGCAGCCAGCCCCAGCGGCATCATCCCCACCCAGCAGGGCAAGTGGCTCTCCAAGAGCATCGCAGCCAAGGGCGTGACCTTTGATGTCAACAAGGCCAGAGAGTACCTGAAAAAAGGTGGCTACAAGGTCGTCAACGGCAAACTGACCGACAAGAGCGGAAAAACCCTCCCCACCTTCAAGATCCTGGTGGGCGCAGGCTGGACCGACTTCATCACCATGGCCCAGGTGATCGGCAACAACCTCAAACAGATCGGCATTGACACCACCATCGACCAGCAAACCTGGGGCAGCTACTCTGGCGGCCTGCAGACCGGCACCTACGACATGGGCATTTCCTGGGGCTGGGGCGGCGGCGAAACCCCCTACAACCTGTTCTTCCAGAGCTTTGCACCTGAATTCAGCGCCAAAGTCGGAGACAGCGCCGCTTCCAACCTGACCCGTTACACCAAGAGCAACATCACCTCTGCCCTCAAACGCTTCCAGCAGAACAGCGACCCCGCCGTGCAGAAGAAAGCCATCGACACCATCGTCAACCAGTTCGTCACCGATGTGCCCTTCTTCCCCCTGACCGACCGCGTGAACTTCACCACCTACAACAGCAAGAACTTCAAAGGCTTCCCCACCGACGCCAACCCCTACTACGACGGTGGAGCAGACGACCAGATCGGTGCCCGCCTGCTGTTCCTGAACCTGGAAGCCAAATAACCCCACCCGCTTGCTGACGCTGCGCTCCTCCCCTACAGAGGGGAGGAACTCCGACCCCACCCGCTCTCTGACACTCGCTCCCTCTCCTCTCAGGAGAGGACCGACCGAAGGTCGCGGTGAGGTCCCCACCTTCAAAAATCCCCTCTGATCTCCCGATCCCTTGAAATCCCCTCGCTTTCCCTGGTGGCCTCTGTGGCAAACAAAGAGGTCACCAGCGAGGTGGGGGGTTTTTCTCACCCCAACAAGGAGGTGAACTGTGAACTTTTTTCTGCGTCGCCTGACTTTTTTTCTGCTGACCCTGTGGGCGGCCCTCACCCTGAATTTTTTCCTGCCCAAACTGGTGCCCGGAAATCCCATCGGGGCGATGCTGGCCCAGGCGCAAGGGCGGATGAACCCGGAAGCCGTGCATGCTCTAAAACTGGCTTACGGCATCAAAGAGCATCCCGATCCCCTGTACATCCAGTACTTCGAGTACATTGGCAAACTGCTGCACGGTGACTTTGGCCGCTCCATCAGCCAGTTCCCCATGAACGTTTCAGATGTGATTGCTGGCTCTGCGCCCTGGACCATCGGTCTGGTGGGCATCAGCACCGTCATTTCCTTTGTGCTGGGCAGCTTGCTGGGTTTGTGGACCGCCTGGAAACGCGGCAACAAGGTGGCAGATGCCATGGTGCCTCTGGGCCTGTTCCTGAACAGCATGCCTTACTTCTGGTTTGCATTGATTTCCCTGTACATTTTTGCTTACCTGCTGAACTGGTTCCCACTCAGTGGTGGGTACGCTTCAAACCTGTCTCCCAGCGATGGCTGGCCTTACTTCCAGAGCATCTTGCTGCACGGCTTTCTGCCTGCTTTCACCATCGTGGTGACCGGGATTGGGGGCTGGCTGGTGGGCATGCGCAACAATGCCGTGTCTGTCTTGAACGAGGATTATGTGACTTTTGCAGAAGCCAAGGGCCTGCGTCCTGAGCGCATCAAGAACCAGTATGTGGCCAGAAACGCCATTCTGCCTTCCATCACTGGATTTGGCATGGCCCTGGGCTTCGTGGTCGGCGGAAGCATCGTCACCGAGATTGTGTTTTCCTACCCTGGCATTGGCCGCCTGCTGTACCAGGCCGTCACCGCCCTCGATTATCCCCTGATGCAGGGCATCTTCCTGTTCATCACCGCAGCGGTCTTGATTGCCAACCTGCTGGTGGAAGTCAGTTACGTGTTCCTGGACCCCCGCGTAAGAGGAGGCAAATGACATGGGACTCCTGAAAGCCCTCTGGGCTGAACCCCGTTCACGGGTGGGCCTGATCCTCTTTGTGCTGATGGCCCTGATTGGCCTGCTGGCTCCTGTTTTGACTTCCCGTTCTCCGGTGGACATGGGTTTCATGCCCTGGGAGAAACCCTCTGCCATGCACCCCATGGGCACCACGGGCCTGGGTCAGGACGTGTACACCCAGTTCCTGTACGCCACAAGGCTGTCTTTGACCCTCGCGCTGGTGACCGGGTTGCTGGTGGCATTGATCAGCACCGCGATTGGTCTCACGGCGGCTTTTTATGGTGGTCTGGCCGATGAACTGATCAGCTTTTTCACCAATGTGGTGCTGGTGCTGCCCGCCCTGCCCCTGATCATCGTGATTGCCGCTTACATCAAAGTGGGCGGATTCTGGCCGGTGGTGCTGGTGGTGGCCCTCACCGGATGGGCCTGGGGTGCCCGCGTGCTGCGTTCGCAGGCCCTGACCTTAAGAGAGAGGGATTTCGTGCATGCGGCGATTGCCTCTGGGGAAACCCCTGCACGGATCATTTTGACCCACCTGATCCCCAACATGAGCGGTCTGATTGCCGCCAACTTTTTCGGGGCTGCTGTGTATGCCATCCTGACCGCCACCGGACTGGAATTCCTGGGTCTGGGCGATGTTTCCCTGATCAGCTGGGGCACCATGCTGTACTGGGCCGGAAGTGAACAGGCCATGCTGCACGATGCCTGGGTGCGCATTGCCGCTCCCGGTCTGGGCATTGCTTTTCTGGGCACTGCTTTTGCGCTGCTGAACTTCGGGATCGACTCGATTTCCAACCCCCGTCTGCGCTTGCAGGCCCCGGTGCACAAGAAACCAAAACCCGTCAGCCCTGAGCCTTTGCGTTCCCAGAAGAACCTGGTGAGTGCCCAGAACGTCACCGTGCAGTACGACACCCCCAGAGGTGCCGTGACCGCTGTCACCAGTGCCAACCTGGACGTCAAAGGCGGAGAATTTGTGGGCCTGGCCGGGGAATCCGGGTGCGGAAAATCCACGCTGGCCTTTGCCATGACCCGCCTGCTGCGCTCCCCCGGTTTTGTCGCTGAAGGTGCCGTTTACCTGGAGAACAAGAACCTGCTGGACCTCGACAATGAGGAGCTGCGCAAAGTGCGCTGGAAAGACTTCTCGCTGGTCTTCCAGGCTTCCATGAACGTGCTGAACCCGGTGCTGACCGTGCGCGAGCAGATTTACGACGCATTGAAAGCCCACGGCATGACCGACAAAACCGAGCTGGAAAAACGGGTGCTGGAACTGTTTGCCATCATCAACATCCGCCCGCAGTTTCTGGAGAGCTACCCCCACCAGCTTTCTGGCGGGATGCGCCAGCGTGTGGTGATCGCCATTGCCCTGGCTTTGCAACCCAAAGTGATCGTGATGGACGAACCCACCACCGCTCTGGACGTGGTGGTGCAGAGAAGCCTGCTGCAGGAAATTGCCGACCTGCGCAAGAAGATGGACATCTCCATCATCTTCATCACCCACGACCTGTCCCTGCTGGTCGAGATGTCGGACCGGATTGTGATCATGTACGCCGGGCAGATTGTGGAAGAAGCCCGTGCTGCAGACATCTACGCCCGTCCCCGTCACCCTTACACCAAACTGCTGATGTCCACCTTCCCGCCCATCTCTGGACCCAAAGAGCGCAGACACGGCATTCCGGGCCGTCCTCCGGTGCTGACCACCACCTCCAAAGGCTGCCCCTTTGCAGACCGTTGCCCCAGCGTGATTCCTGGCGTGTGCACCGAGGTGAACCCCATGCTGCTGGAAATTGAGCGGGGCCACAAGGTCGCCTGCCACCTGGAAGTTCCCGAAATGCGCGAGGTGAAAGCATGACTTCTGGCACCAGCAACACCCATGCACTGGAACTCAAAGACCTCAACAAGGTTTTTGCCTCTGGCAACAAGAAAGTGCATGCGGTCAGCCATGTGAACCTGACCCTGCGCAAAAAAGAAGTGATCGCCATTGTGGGCGAGTCCGGCTCCGGAAAATCCACCATTGCAAGGCTGATCACCCGCCTGCATGCTCCCACTTCAGGCCAGCTGGTGATTGACGGGCAGAACATCTCCCAGAACCCCTCTGGGAAAGAACTGAAGCACCTGAGGCAGCGCGTGCAGATGATCTTCCAGGACCCTTTCGGAAGCATCAACCCCCTGCACCACATCGGGTACACCGTGGGTCGCCCCATGGAAATCCACGGGATTGCCAAAGGCAAAGAGAAAGAAAAACGGGTGGCACAACTGCTGGACCGGGTGGGCCTCTCCCCTGGTGCAGAGATGACCAAGAAGCTGCCCCACGAGCTTTCCGGTGGACAACGTCAACGTGTTGGGATCGCCCGTGCCCTCGCAGCCAACCCCTCCATCCTGCTGGCCGATGAACCCACCTCCATGCTGGACGTGTCGATCCGTCTGGATGTGATGAACCTGCTGCTGGATTTGCGCGACCAGGAAGGCCTGTCCATGATCTTCATCACGCACGACCTGGCTGGCGCACGCTACATGTCTGACCGGGTGGCGGTGATGTACGCAGGCCATATGGTGGAGGTCGGACCCACCGATCAGGTGATCAACCGCCCCGCCCACCCTTACACCCTGCTGCTGCGCTCTGCAGCCCCCAAACCCGAAGAGTCCCTGCGTCCTGAACGCATCGATTCCAGAGGAGACATCCCCAGTCTGGCCGCACTCCCTACGGGTTGCCCCTTTGCTCCCCGCTGCCCTTTTGCCACACCGGAATGCACCCAGGCCCTGCCTGAATTCAGAAATGTGGGTACCGAGCATCAGGTGCGGTGCATCCACCCCCAGAACCAGCCTCAAAAGGAGTTGAACCATGCTTGATCTGAACGTCTTCCCCCCGAACTTCCGCTGGGGCACCGCCACCGCCGCCTACCAGATTGAAGGCGCAGCCCACGAAGATGGACGCGGCATTTCCATCTGGGATGTCTTTTCCTACACCCCTGGAAACGTCAAAAAAGGCGACTCTGGCGACGTGGCCTGCGACCACTACCACCGTTACGCCGAGGACTTCAAACTGATGAAAGAACTGGGCATGAACAGCTACCGCCTGTCCATCAGCTGGCCCCGCATCCTGCCCAAAGGCCGGGGCGAAATCAATGAAAAAGGTCTGGCCTTTTATGACCGCCTGATTGATGAACTTCTGAAAAATGGCATCGAGCCTTACGTGACCCTGTACCACTGGGATTTGCCCCAGGCCCTGCAGCAACTCGGAGGTTGGGCCAACCGCGATACCGTGGACGCTTTTGAAGAATACGCCCGCATTGTGGTGAACCGCCTGGGGGACCGCGTCAAGAACTGGATCACCCACAATGAGCCCTGGTGCGCCGCATTCCTGGGCCACGGCGCAGGGGTGCACGCTCCCGGTCTGAAAGATGTGGGGGTCTCCATGCAAGTGGCCCACCACCTGCTGCTCTCCCACGGGAAAGCTGTTCGGGTCATCAAAGAGCACGACAGTTCACACAAGGTTGGGATCACACTGATTCTCGGCCCCAGCCATGCTGCCAGTGATTCTCCCGAAGATGTGGCTGCAGCAGCCCGTCACGACGCTTTCCTGAACACCATCTACCTGGATCCCCTTTACGGCAAGGGTTACCCCAGAGTGCTCTTTGACCACATCCCGGCTCTGGCCCCCAAAGTGCAGGAGGGGGACCTGGAAATCATCGCCACCGAGACCGATTTCCTGGGGGTCAACTATTACCAGCGCAGCATCGTGAAGCACTCAGAGCAGCTTCCCTTCAACTTTGATGGGGTGCGTCCTCCTGGGCCAGAATTCACCTTTTTTGACTGGGAGGTCTACCCTAAAGGACTCTACGAGGTGCTGACCCGCGTGCATCAGGATTACGCTCCAAAGGAAATCTTCATCACCGAGAACGGGGCCACCTTCGAGGACACCCTCACGGAAGACGGTCAGGTTCACGATGAGCAGCGCCGCTTCTACATCGAGCGCCACCTGAAATCTGTTCAGGACGCCATCTCTGAAGGGGTGCCCGTGAACGGCTACTTCGCCTGGAGCTTCCTCGACAACTTCGAGTGGGCAGAGGGTTTTGAGAAACGTTTCGGTCTGGTGTATGTGGATTACGCCACCCAGAACCGCCACGTGAAAGACTCTGGCAAGTGGTACAGCAAGCTGGTGAAAGAAGCGCTGGGAGCGGTTGGGGTTTAAGAACCCTGTCCATTGCAAAGAGGCACCTGCAAGGGTGTCTCTTTTTTGATGTCACCATGTCCAGGGCAGGAGAAACCAGACATCCAGATCTTGCAGAGGTTGATTTTGCAGGGCTTTCCGAAGGGCCTCTTTAGCTCTTGCACGAATGATCTGCTTCCACTGGGCAGGAGCCATTTCCATTCCCATGTGTGTTCTGGCAAGACGGGTTTTGGCAAAATACCGCTTGAGTGGACGGGTGATGTACAGCCGGTAACTTCTGGCTTCACGGGAACGCCTGATGGCTTTCACTGGAGAAAAAGCAATGTCCCACTCATGAGGCAGCAACAACCTCTTTCCAGCAAGGTGTTCCTCTTTACGCATGCCATGAAAATGGTCTCGCCTCCAGAAGCTCTGTGCTTTGCGGTTGTTCAGGTTGCGGAAATGGTGGTGGCGAATTTTGCTGCGGGAATGCCTTCTGGAATGACGTTTGTAGGGGTGTTTCTTCATTCGTTGGTTTGAGTATGCAGGGTTCCTGCTTTTTGCACCTCTGCCGTCTGAATTAAGGGAAAACGCTTACCACAAAAGAAAAACCTGCCCAATCCACAGGCAGGTCCAGAGCAGGTAAAAGAACACAGCCCGCAAATTTCTTGTGCTTTGAGAACGCTCAGGCAACCCAGCGGGTCCCTCCTGCGGCAACAGGAGGGACCCGGGAGAAAGAACCTTATTTGGCGTAGTTCAGGCCAAAACCGTAAGCAAAGAGGGGGTCGTAGGTGGCATCGCCCACGTTGAGGGGCAACTGGGCCACGCTCCTGGGCCAGCTCACGGGGAGTTTGCCCTTGAAGTCCTTGTCTCCGAACAGCACATCTGCCACGCCTGCACCTTCAGAGCCGGGGAGCCATGCGGCCACAAATGCGCTGGCCTTGGAGAGCTCGTCATTGATGATCATGGGACGGCCAGAGACCAGCACCACCACGCACTTGACGTTGCTGCACACATTGTTGATGGTGTTCTGGTCATTTGCGCTGAGGGTCAGGGTGCCGTTGTCGCCAGCGCCTTCTGCATAGGGCTGCTCACCGACCACCACGATGGCTGCTTCATAGCCTTTGCCCGTCACATCTGCAGCAGTGGGGGCAGCCACGTATTCTGCACCTGCATTGGCAGCCTTGATGCCTTCCAGGATGGTGGTGCCTTTGGTGATGGCTCCAGCGCTCCCCTGCCAGCTGATGGTCCATCCGCCGCTCTGCAGACCGATGTTGTTGGCGTGGTTGCCAGCGACCAGCAATTTGCCGGTTTTCTTGAGGGGCAGGGTGCTGTCCTGGTTCTTCAGCAGCACCAGGGATTCCTGCACGGCCTGGCGGGCCACTGCACGGTGGGCGGCAGAACCGATCTGCGCAATCTCACTGCGGTCAGAGAAGGGTTTCTCGAAGAGGCCCAGCTCGAACTTCTTGGTGAGGATGCGCTTCACTGCGTCATCGATGCGGGACATCTGGATGTGTCCGGCTTTCACTTCGGCAATGGCACCTTCATAGAAGGTCTGGTACTTGTCTGGAACCATGATCATGTCCAGACCGGCATTGATCGAGGTGGTGATGTCGGAGTTGTAATCTCCGGGAATCTGGTCAATGGCAGCCCAGTCGGAGATCAGGAAGCCCTTGAAGCCCAGTTCGGTTTTCAGCACATCGGTCAGCAGGTGCTTGTTGGCGTGCATCTTCAGGCCGTTAAAGCTGCTGTAGGAAGGCATGATGCTGCCCACATTGCGCTTGATGGCCTCAATGAAGGGGGGCAGGTGGATCTTGCGCAGGGTGGCCTCGTCCATTTCGGTGTTGCCCTGGTCGATCTTGCCGCCCGTGTAGGTGGTGCCGCCATCGCCAACGTAGTGCTTGGCGGTGGCCATCACGCTGTTTTTGTTGTTCAGGGATGCGCCCTGGTAGCCGTCAATGATGGGGGTCATCATGCTGGCAATCTCAGGATCCTCCCCGAAGGATTCATAGGTGCGGCCCCAGCGCTCATCGCGGCCCACACACACGCAGGGCGAGAAATCCCAGCGGATGCCGGTGGCGTAAATTTCTGCAGCGGTGACTTCACCGATCTGTTTGGCCAGCACCGGGTTGCGGGTGGCTCCCAGACCGATGTTGTGCGGGAAAATGGTGGTGCCGTACACGTTGTGGTGACCGTGCACGCCGTCCACCCCGTACAGCATGGGAATGGAGAGGCGGCTGAGCAGGGCGTAGTTCTGGAAGTCGTCCACCATGTTGGCCCAGTCTTCGGGGTTGTTTCCGGTGGTGGGGGCAGAGCCACCTCCGCTCAAGAGGGAGCCCAGAGACAGGTCGGCAAGGTCGTATTTCTTGCCGTTGACCGCGCCACGCTCGGCCTGGGTCATCTGACCGATTTTCTCTTCCAGGGTCATTCTGGAGAGCAAATCGTTCACCCGGAACTCCACCGTCTTGCTGCTGTCCTGGTAAGGGAACTTCTCACCATCTTTGATGTAGACGGTGCCTTCCTTGTCGGTGCCCAGGGTGGCCCCACTGGGATCAGAGAGGGTGACTTTGACGGTGACGTTGCCCTCTGCCACAGCGGTGTTGCTGGTCTGTACCGTGAAGGTCTTGGTGTCCTCTCCAGCAGCGAAATTCAGGGTTCCGGAAGCTGCGGTGTAATTGGTGCCTGCTTTTGCAGATTTGTCGGCGGTGCTGTACTTCACAGTGACGGCAGCAGTGGGTTTCTTGTCCAGTTTGACCGTGAAAGTGGCAGCTGCCCCTTCATTGACGGCCACTTTGGTGCCAGACAGAGAGGCTTTCACCGAAACGGGAGGCTTGGTGCCCCCAGGAACCAGTTTGAAGTCGTCAAAGTAGATGGTGCGGCTCTTGTCCTCGCCCTGGCCGTTGGACAGTTCCAGCGTGAAACCCCACACTTCAGAGAGGGTCACACCATCGTTGGGGGTCTCGCCAGAAGGCTGCCAGCCGCGGCGCACCAGCTGGTCAAAAGGCACCTCGATTTTCTTCCAGCCTTTGGTGTCGTCTTTGAAGGGGAATTCAAAACGCTCGGCGCTGTCGATGTCCTTGTTGGGGCCTTTGTTGTCCAGCAAATCAAAACGGTAGGTTTTGCCGCTGCCTTCACCGTAAAACATGAAGGTGATGGCCTTGAAGCTGCTCCAGTCGGCATTGCTCCATTTTTTCCCAGAGGCATCTGCAATTTTGAAGTCAAAGCCACCCCAGCTGCCGGTCAGGTTGTAAACCACCTTCAGGGCTTTGGTGTCCTTGTTGTCTGCGTCTTTGATGGTTTCCTGGGTGATCACCAGCGGATCTGCACCTTTTTCCTTGTAGGTGCGGATCTGGGCAGCACTGTCTGCAGCATCCACATCCACAGGCGCTTCAAAATTCTGGAACACCGTGGGGGTGTCAGGACCGGGGCCGGGAGGAGGGGTGGTGCCGGTCTGGGCACAGGCTGCCAGAGAAACAGCCATCAGGGCGGTGAGCAGCAGGGTTTTGGATTTGTTCATGGAAAACCTCTTTTGGAAAGCACCTGCCTGGAAAGAGAAAGAAAGCAAAAAGCATCCTCAGACAGCTTTCGGCTGCCCGTGCAGGGAAGAAATCAATTGTTCAGGGGGGTGTGGGTTTCAGGTTGAGGACGGAATGGCGGACGATCAACTGGGGCTCTAGAACAGATCTCACCTCCTGGTGTGTTCGGTCCAACAGCCTGAGCACGGTGCTTGCCGCTGCCATCCCCATTTCATAAATGGGAACGCGCACGGTGGTCAGGGCCGGATGCATGTAACGGGAAAACAGGATGTCGTCAAAACCAACCATCGAGACATCCTCGGGAATGCGTTTGTTGAAATCCCTGAGGGCCTGGTAACTGCCCATCGCCATCTGGTCGTTGCCGCAGAAAATGGCGGTGAAAGCAGGCCCGGCCAGCAGTTTCAGGGCGGCCTGGTAGCCTCCGGGTTCGGTGTAATTCGAGGACACCACCAGCCCACTGCGGTAAGGCAACCCGGCCTGGGACAGAGCCCTCTGGTAACCTGCCAGCTTGGAGCGGGTGACGTGGGTGTGTGGATCTCCACTGATGTGGGCAATTTCGCTGTGACCATGGTCAATCAGGTAACGGGTGGCCAGGTAAGCCCCCAGCTCATCATCGATGCCGATGTTGTTGGGGAGTTCTGCCGGGTCCTGTCCCATCACCACCACGGGTTTCATGTGCGGGTTGATCTGCTCAAGATCTGCTGCAGAAAGGCGTTCTCCGTAATAGATCACGCCATCGGCATCGTTGTTCAGCAGGTAAGCAAGGGTTTCCTGTTCGTTGTCGCGGTTCCCCTGACCGCTGGCGACCACCAGACGGTAATCCGTTTCCCTCAGCACCCGCTGGATGCCTTCCAGAAAAACCCCAAAATACGGACCGGCAATCCAGGGCACCATCACCCCAATCCCCCCCAGTTGTTGATTGACCAGTCCTCTGGCCAGCGGGTTGGGCTGGTATTTCAGTTGCGTTGCTGCCGACTCGACAAGTTTTCGGGTGTCTTCGGAGATCGGGCCGCTGGAGTTCAGCACCCGGGACACCGTGGACACCGAAACGCCAGCGAGGACAGAGACATCCTTGATGGTGGTTCGTTTTCTGGTCATGGTTTTCCTGTGGAAACGTTTGTAGTAAATTGTGGCAGATTTTATGGGGTTTTGCAATAGAGGAATGAAAAAGTTGTGGAAAGGTTTTTACAAAAGTTTCAGTGGGTTTTAGGGGGCAGGTTTTGCCTGGTGCAATCGGTCCTCGGCCTTCTACGCCACCTGACGCATGTGCAGCACCGCCGAAAAAGTTTTACTGAAACCATGCGTTATTTACAGGAACGGGCACTGACGCCCGAACAACTGGCCCAGGCCCTGAATTTGCAAGTCAGCATCAATGAAACATCTGGGCTTGACCTCAAACTGGGGCTGGATTATGAACCCCTCAAGGTGCATGAAACCCCCTGGAACCGGCACCACCTGATGCTAAATGGAGACCGGGTGGTGGGTTACGGGAGCATTCTGGGGGCTTACCACATGCCCGAACTGAAAGTGATGGTGGCCCCTGAATTTCGCAGGCAGGGCATGGCGACCCGCATGCTCAGGAGCATGGCGCGGGCCTGTGCCGTTCCCGGCGTGCAGAAGGTGCTGGGGATTTGTGAAGCAGCGTCCAGCGCAGGTCAGGCTTTTTTGCAGAAATGGGGGGTGACCCTGGATTTTGCAGAATACCGCATGGTGCTGAACCTCGGACAGTTTGAAGCCCCTGAACTTCCCGAAGGCACCACCGAGTCCCAGGCAGCACCTGAAGATGCAGAAAGCATTGCTGAGGGGGCCAGAAAGGATTTCGGGTTTGGCATGAACCTGGATGACCTGCGCAGAGAACTGCGCGAGGAGCCCGAACCCCACCGGGTTTTGAAGGTCAATGGGCGGGTGGTGTCCAATTTGCGGGTGTTTCACACCGAAAGCAGGGCGGGGATTTATGCCTTCCGGGTGCATCCTGATTTTCGCAGAAAAGGTCTGGGGGAACTGTTGATGCGTCAGGTGCTCTTTGATTTGCAACAGCAGGGGTACCAGCAGGTGTGGCTGGAGGTCAATTCCAGCAACCCTCCGGCCATTGCCCTATATAAAAAACTGGGGTTTGAGGTGAGTGTCAATTATGGCTATTACCGCCTTTAAAACATCTGGCAGAAACACAAAAGGAGCCTGAATGGCAAAATTGCATGACCATGAAGTGGACACCAGCGCAGAAGTGGTGCAGCACCTGCTGACCACCCAATTTCCTGAGTTTGCACACCTTCCCCTGAACGTGATGCAGTCCAGCGGCACCGACAACCGCATGTACCGCCTGGGGAAAGCTTTGACTGTGCGTTTGCCGCGCATTTCCTGGGCCACACCCCAGGTGGAAAAAGAGCATCTGTGGTTGCCCAGGCTGGCCCCACACCTGCCCCTGCAGATTCCAGAACCTGTGGCACTGGGACAGCCTGATGACACCTATCCCTGGCACTGGTCCATCTACCGCTGGCTGGAAGGCAAAAATGCCTCTCTGGAGGGGGTTTCAGATGCTGACCTGCTGGCAAAAGACCTTGCCGGGTTCATGCTGGCTTTGCAAAACATTCCTGCAACAGATGGGCCTGTTCCGGGGCACCACAATTTTGGCAGGGGTGTTTCTTTGCATGAACGCGACCCCATGACCCGCAAGGCCCTGCAAGAACTGGAAGGCTGGTTTGATGTGAAAGCGCTGACATCCCTCTGGGAAAAAGCCCTGAGCGCTCCAGCCTGGGACAGTCCACCTGTGTGGATCCATGGGGACCTGCAAGCAGGAAACCTGCTCGTCCACAACGGGAAACTGCATGCGGTGATTGATTTTGGAGGTCTGGGGGTGGGAGACCCGGCCTGTGACCTGATGGTGGCCTGGAACCTTTTTGATGCTCCCACCCGTGAAACCTTCCGTCAGGCCCTGCAGGCAGACGATGCCTCCTGGGAACGGGGCAAGGGATGGGCGCTTTCGGTGGCGGTGGTGGCCCTCCCCTATTACCGTCACACCAATCCCGGTCTGGTGGCCATTTCAACGCAGGCCCTGAACGCGCTTCTGGCAGATCAGGGCTGAGGGGTCTGCAACAGGTTTTCCTTTTGCAGCACATTTAGAACTGCTTCAGGGCTCAGGTAGAGGTGGGCGTTCCAGCCTGCCTGCTGTGCAGCTTCCACATTTTTGCTTTGATCGTCCCAGAAGTGAATTTCTGCTGTTCCCAGGGCTTTCTGGACCTGCTGGAAATACTCCGGGTCGGGTTTCTTGGCCTTCAGGTGTGACGAGGCGAACATGCCATCAAAATGACCTTGCAGGCGTTCCCACAGGTAAGCAGCACGGTGTGTTTCCTGGTTGGTGGCCAGATGGCAGGCGTAGCCTTCAGCCCTGAGCCGGTCCACCACTGCCAGAAGTTCTTCATCTGGCACGAAGTCGATGTCAAACCATTCCTGCATGAACGCTTCCACAGACCCTGGATAGCCCCACATGGGCAACTCCGGGGCCAGGGCTGCTTTGAGGTCCAGCTCTCCACGCAGACACTGGTAAAAGACACCCACAAAGAAACGGTTGATCAGGTCTTCTGGCAACTGGTATTTTTCTGCAGCGTGAATGGAAAACAACTGCTGGGGCGGCTTCAGGACCACCCCATCCACATCAAAAAGCAAAACGGTCATGGTTCAGGATAACCAAAAAGACCCGGCAACAAAGTGCGGGTTGCTTCAACGCACCCCCACGTGCAGCTCTTTCAGACCGCGCAGGGTGAAATTGAGTCGGTAGGAAATGTCCTGCTGCAACATCTCCAGCGTGTCAAAACGCTGCAGCAGTTTTTCAAAGACCACCCTGGCTTCCATGCGGGCCAGACTTGCTCCCAGACAGTAGTGGTGTCCGGCAGCGAAGGCCAGATGCTTGCTGGCATCGCGCCGCACATCCAGTTGTTCTGGGTGGCTGAACACCCTGGGGTCCCGGTTGGCTGCAGCCAGCATCAGTTGCAACTGGGTCCCTGCTTTGACCTGCTGACCGCCCACTTCCATGTCGGTTTTCAGGACCCGCGAGGTGGCCTGCACGGGACTGACGTAACGCAGCAGCTCTTCCACGGCACCGTCCATCAACTCAGGGTGCTCCCGCAGCGCTGCAAGCTGCTCTGGATGCTCCAGCAGGGCATGAAGGCCACTGGCGATCAGGTTGGTGGTGGTTTCATGTCCGGCCACCAGCAGCAAAATGGCGTTTGAAAGCAGTTCTTCATTGCTGAGTTTGTCTCCGGCCAGTTCTGCCGTGGCCAGTGCGGTCATCAGACCAGGTCGGGGGCGTTCTCGCAAATCATCTGCAATCTGCCTGAAGTAGCTGTTCATTTCTACAACGTCCTGCATGATGCGGGGCATCAGGATTGTGCTTTCTGCACCCCCATCCAGCAGCACAGCAATGCTTTCAGACCAGCGTTTAAAGTGCTCTGCATCCTGCGGGTTGAGGCCCAGCATTTTCAGGATCACCGTGACCGGGAGGGGACCGGCCAGCTCGTCCAGAACCTCCATTTTGCCCTGCAGGGCCACCCGGTCCAGAATTTCATCCACCTGGGTTTCAATCAGGACCCGCATCTCCGAAACCACCCTGGGCGTGAAGGCCTGATTGACCAGGCTGCGCAGGCGGGTGTGGTTGGGGGGATCACGGAACAGCATCATGTGATAAAGGGCATTCACAGGCAGAAATTCATCCCTTTTGAGGTCTTCTGCAGAGGCCCCCAGCCGTTCCACACTGACCCGTGGGTCACGCAGCAAAGCAGCGTTCTCCGGGTGCCCGGTCACAAACAGGGAATTCCACTCTGGAATGTAAAATACGGGATTGAGGTTGCGCAGGTGGTCATAATGGGGGTAGGGGTTCTGGATGCCTTCTGGCGTGAACAGGATCTGGATCTCTTGCATGGGTCTCCTTTACAGGGATAAGGCTCCGGGGTTTTCTGGTTCCCATTGTGAAGTCAGGCTGTTTGAAAATCCTCTGTCCATTTCAAATAGAGACAGCAAGCAGACCCCATCCAACTCAGGTAAGGATTTTTTCAGAGGCCATGTTGACATAATAAGAGCAGATCTGGAGGCCCAGCCCGATGCCTGAACGCCGCACCCCATCCTCACACCACATTGCCCGGCAGATGCTGCTGGTCTTGCAGCATGTGACCGGGGCCAGCGCTGTGCGCCTGCAGCACCCCCAGTGGGGAGAATTGCTGGCTGGAGAGGGGTTCAGAACCGGAGAACCCCTGCTGGAACTCTCCACACCGGATGGGCTGGGACACGTCATTTTGCAGGGCCAGCAACTCCGAACCCTGGACCGGGATGTGCAGAAAGCCCAGGGATATGCCCAGACCATCCTCAACCTTTCCCGCCTGCTGAGCAGCGAAATCAGCATTCACGACCTGCTCAGGCAGGCCTTGCAGGTGTTGCAGGAATCCATCGGCATGGATCTGGTTTTCGTGTTGAAAATGGACCGTGAGCACCATGAGCTGGAAGAAATCTGGTCTGAGCAGCCCATTCCCTGGGACCTGCCCCACACCCTCTTTCTGAACGGCAGTGTGGCCTGGGAAGCCCTGAGGACCCAGCATCCCCGGCACTTTGCAAACCTGCAACTGGAGGGCACCACGCTGGAGGTGATGGTGTTCCCCCTGAACCTCAAAGAAGGGGAAGGCACCGTGCTCACGGTGGGCAGGCAGCAGGGTCGCCCCTGGCTCCCAGAGGAACGCACATTGCTGGAATCCATTGCACTGGGCATCCGCATGGTGCAACAGCAAGGGGAATATGTGCGGCAACTGAAAGACGCTGCCCTGCTGGATCCCCTGACCGGACTGGGCAACCGCCGCGCTTTTGACCAGACCCTGGAACAGGACCTGCAAGATGCCCAGCAGCAGGGGTTTTCTCTGGGCGTGATGGTGCTGGACCTGGACGGCCTGAAAAAAGTCAACGATGGACAGGGCCACGAGCAGGGCGATGTGCTGCTGAAGACCTTCGCGGAGGCTCTGAAGCTGCACCTGAGGCAATCCGATCCGGCTTACCGTCTGGGTGGAGATGAATTCGCGGTGATTTTAAAGCACCTGCAACCCGGGCAACTCTCCATTCTGGAAAACCGTCTGGGGGCCATTCGCAGCACGGTGCGCCAGAAAGGGTTTCTGGATGCAGATGCCAGTGCAGGGGTGGCTTTTCTGGGCCGCGATGGAGACACCCCTGGTGAACTCTGCCGGGTGGCAGACGAACGCATGTACGCCCAGAAAGCCGTGCACAAAAACCACCAGCAGGCCAGTTTGCTGGGCTCGGTCAGTCCACGGGCCGCCTGGCAAACCCTGCGCTCCACCCTGGAACTGCTTTCACACGATCAGGACGCTGGACCGCGCTTCTGGAAAACCCTGCTGGCCGCGGCCATCCGCACCATTCCCAGTGTGGAGGCAGGCTCCATGGACGTGTGGCACGGTGGTTATTACCGGGTGGCCGCCCAGGTGGGCTACGACGATGGCATTCTGGGCATCCAGCTCAGCGAGGACAGCCAGCTCAAATGGTACGGCAATGGCAGGGAGAACTACCTGAAAGGCATTCCGCGCCTGCTTTACGGCCTGGACATCGCCCGGCATTCCAGTGCCACCATCGAACCAGACACCTACGAGGTGTTCGATGAAGCAGGTTCGCTGGCCCAGGTGAAAAGCACCATCCTGCTGCCCATCGTGGTGGATGGGCACCCCATCGCCCACATGAACCTGGACAACCACACGGTGGAGCAGGCTTTCAGTGCAGAAGCCATCGAGATTGCCATGGATTTTGCAACCCAGGTGGGAGCCCTGCTGCTGGCCCAGCAGCGGCGCGAAGTGATCGCAGAACGGGAACACCACCTGCATTTGCTGCAGGACTTCACCCGCACAGTGCTGCTGCTGCCCGAAGAACAACAGCGCTTGCAGGCCCTGCAGGACCTGGCCATGCAACTGCTGGGCACCTCTCAGGTCAGCCTGGACGATCACCCGCTGGGGAATTTCAGCCTGCGCACGTCACAGGGTTACCTGAATGCCGTTCCTGAAAAAGGAGATGCCCTCTCCCGTTCGGGAAGAGAGCACCTGAGTATTGCGGTGGCACTGGTTTCTGGGGTTTAACCTTCCTGCATGTACTGCAAAATCAGTTTTGCAGTGTCCTGCAAAGCATCCAGGTGGGTTCTTTCATAGGCGTGGCTGGCATCCACGCCAGGGCCAATCAGTGCAGCAGGATAATTCCCTCCGGCCCGCCATGCAGCACTGGCATCTGAGCCGTAATACGGATAAATGTCGATCTTCAGGTCGATGCCTGCCTGCACTGCCGCTTTGCGAAGGCGGTTCCCCAGCCCGTGGTCATAAGGCCCCGAAGAGTCCTTCACACAGAGGGTGCAGTGGTGCTCATGCGAGGTCTGCCCTTTTCCAATGGCCGCCATGTCCACCGCAATGAGTTCCTGGGTGTCCTGCGGAATCCCCACTGAAGCCCCGTGCCCCACCTCCTCGTAATTGCTGATGAAGAAATGGGTGGTGTGCTTCAAAGCGATTTTCTCCTGCAGCACAGCACGGGTCACATCCAGAAAGACCGCCACTGCAGCCTTGTTGTCCAGGTGGCGGCTCTTCAGGTACCCGGATTCGGTCAGCTCTGCACGCGGATCCCACGACACAAAATCCCCCACCTGCACCCCCAGATTCAGGGCGTCTTCTGCACTGAAAGAACGGGCATCCAGACGCACTTCCATGGTTTCATCGGTGCGTTTGAGGTCCCGCAGTTCTGCGCCCCACACATGGGTGCTCTGCTTGACGTTGACCACAGTTCCCGTAAGGGTCTTGCCACCCTGCAAGTGCACTGTGCAGTATTCTCCTTCCACGGTGGCCCAGTCGTAACCCCCAAGGGCCGTCAGCTTCAGGCGTCCATTGTCTTTGATTTCCTTGACCATGGCCCCCAGCGTGTCAATGTGGGCACTGAAAGCCACTGTTTTGCCAGTTGCCTGACCGGAAAGGGTCCAGTACAGCGCCCCTTTGGGGGTGAACTGGGGCTCGATGCCAAGGTCCTGCAGCATTCCAGCCAGCACCTGCATGGCCTGCCCGGTGAATCCAGTGGGTGAGGGGGTGCGCAGCAAAGTCAGCAGCCGGTCTGCCAAGTAACGGGTGTCGATCATGGGACAAGCATATCAGGGGACAAAGCCGAGGGCTGAGGACCGAGGGCAAAAACAGAAACCTCAAATTGGGATTGTAGGGGCGCAGCGTGCTGCGCCCAACAGCAGTAACCTTCACTGCACCTGCAGGAGCACCCAGCCCAGAAATCCTCAGTTGTTCACGCTGCCCTGGGCCACCACGATGTTGGAGAAGGTGGCGGTTCCCAGCAAACCTGTGTCCACCTGAACGGTGGTTTTGACCAGGTAGTCCACCTTGCGGCCCTGGGCGATGTCGGCAATTTTGCTGGCCAGGTTGAGGTTCACAGGGAGGGTGAATTCGGTGGTGACCACGCTGCTGCCGTTGGCTTCCAGCCTGAGGTTGGGGATCACGGCTTTCCCGAAATTCAGACCGTCCAGCAAGAGGTCTCCCTGAATGCGCTGGATCTGCAGCCCGAAGGCATTGGGGTTGGTGACCTGCACATTCATCACAAAGGTGGCTTCGCCGTTGAAGGGGTTGAGGATGTTGGGGATGGTGTAACGGGTCAGTTCAAAGCTCTGGACCTGAAACTGGGGCGGCTGGATGGTGGTTTTGACCACCATGCAACCTGAGAGCAGTGCAGCAGAAAGGGTCAACAAAACAGGGATTTTCAGGCGCTGGATCATGGTTTCAGTGTAACTTGTGGCGTTGCATACAAATGAAAAACAGCTTTAGGAAACCTTTGGAGCATTCATTCCGTACCTGTATCATGTTTGTTCTCGAACTGCTCCTGGTGGTGCTGGTGGCCCTGTGGGCTGCCCGCCAGATCCAAAAACGCCTCATTCCTGTGCGCCTTCGCACCGATGAGCAAAACCGCCGCAACCGTTCCAGAAGGTAACCCCCCCTTTCAAGCCCAACAGCCCACCTGTAATTTGCAGGTGGGCTGTTTTCAGGTTCATTCAGGTTTCCGGCCAGGGAAAAGTCAGGGCTTCTGACCGACCCCCCAGCGTGTCCCACAAAGTAAAATCTGCCCTTGCTCCTGGAACGATGATGCCGTAATCCTGCCAGCCCACCGCCAGGGCCGGACCTCTGGTGTGCGCCCACAGGGTTTCTTCAGGACTGAGACACTCCTGCACGCTGAACGTCTGTCCATCCTGTCCCAGACGTTTGGTGGCTGCCTGAAAGCTGAGGTGCGGGTCCGGGCTGGCCACCGGTGCATCCGAGCCAAAAGCCAGCAGGGTTCCTGCATCTTGCAGGCTTTTCACGGCGTAGGTGGTGTCTTGCATGTGGGGCATCAGTTCCCGCACCAGACGGGCATCTCCGGGCAGGTGAACGGGCTGCATGGAGGCCGTGACCTGCAAGGTTCCAAAACGGGCAATGTCCTCCTGGTTCAGGTGCTGGGCGTGTTCCAGACGCAGGCGCAGTCCCTGCTGGTCTGCCAGGGGTTTCAGGTCCTGATAAATGTCCAGCAACACCCGGTTGGCCTGGTCCCCGATGGCATGCACGGTGGGCACAAAGCCGTACTGCAAGGCCTGTTCTGCCTTTTCCCGGATCACTTCTGGCTGGTCCAGAATCATGGGGGTGGCCTGCGGGTTCTGGTATCCCGGTGGGAGCATCCAGGCGGTCTGGCTGCCCAGTGCCCCATCCAGAAAGAACTTGACCCCTCCCAGTTTCACCCGGTCTCCCTGTCCTCCGTACAGACCAAGCCCGATGGCCGCGTCCAGGTCTGTGTGGGGAATGCAGGCCCACACCCTGAGCGGCAATTCACCGTTCTGCTCCAGGTGCAACAGGGCACGCAGGTGGCTGGCAGGCTCGTAGGCCATGGTGTGCACGGCGGTGTACCCGAAGTTGCGCATGGTTTTCACGGCAAGCCTTGCCGCATCCAGGGTTTCTTCCCAGGTGGGCTCCGGGATGTGCTTTCTCACCAGACCCATGGCCGATTCCAGCAGGTAACCGGTCAATGCCCCATCCACCCGCACCAGTTCTCCGCCTTCCGGGTTGGGGGTGATGTCCTGCAAACCAGAAAGCTGCAAGGCCAGCGAATTGGCCCATGCGCTGTGCAGGTCTCTGGAGTACAGCAGCACAGGACGGTCTGGCATGGCCTCATCCAGCAACTGGCGGGTGGGGTAGGCTTTGAGGCCCAGTTCGGTGATGGTGTAACCGCCCCCCACAATCCAGCCTTCAGGCTGGGTCAGGGCATGGTCCTGCACCCGCTTTTGCACCTCCTGCACCGAGGTGCTGCCCTCCAGGTTCACCTGGGACAGCCGGAAACCGTAAGCCACCAGATGGATGTGGGCATCCGTAAGCCCAGGGGTGAGGATGCGGTCCTGAAAATCCAGCAGCTTTGCCTGGGGCGCAATGCCCTGCAAAACCTCCAGTTGGTCCACAGCACGAACGCGGTCACCCGAAACCAGCACGGCTGTGGCACGGGGAAAATCAGGACTCTGGGTCAGCACATCGGCTCTGAGAATGTACTCCATGCCGCCAAGCATAACCCATGGGCAGGCCACAACATGAAGAAAACCTGCAGGTGGTCAAAGGCTTTCCCTGCCTGCACAAACCCATGTTCAGCACGGTGATGCTTTTCCTGAAAACAACACATTGCACCACAGGGTCTTTCCCCAAACCCTCATCAAAACTCTGCATACTGGAAACGTGAAAATCACCCGACGCCAATTCCTGCAAAGAGGTGCCCTGGTCGCCACCGGAGCCCTGGGGCTCGGGGGATACAGTTATGCACAGGCGCACCAGTTTGTGCTGAGTGAACACACCCTGCAGCTTCAGGGACTGAAGCAACCCCTGAAAGTGGTCCACCTGACCGACCTGCATTACAGCTCCCTGATTCCCCTTTCCCAGGTGGAGCAGTGGGTCCAGGCCACACAGCAGCAAAAGCCTGATGTCATCCTGATCACCGGGGATTTCATTTCTTCCCGCGAAGACTACCCGCACATCCGGGATCTGGCCAAAGTGCTCTCCAAATTGCAGGCTCCGCTGGGCGTTTACGGGGTGTGGGGAAACCACGATTACCACCTGATTCCAGACCGCCTGATGGAATTCGAGCAGGTGCTGAAAGAAGCCGGAATCCGCATGCTGAACAATGCTGCCGTGCAACTCCGGCCCGATGTGCAACTGGCAGGCATTGATGACCTGTGGAACGGCCTGCCCAGCCTGGAAGCTGCCCTGCAGAACCTCAACAAAGAACTGTGCATTCTGCTGATGAGCCACAACCCCGACATCCTGCCAGAAGTTCCAGAGTGGGTGGACCTCACGCTCAGTGGTCACACCCATGGTGGACAGGTGCGGCTTCCTTTGCTGGGGGCTTTGCATGTTCCCAGCAAGTATGGAGAGCGTTTTGCTCAGGGGATGGTGCAGGGTCCAGCCAGAGGGTTTGTGTCCAGAGGTCTGGGGGTCACCGGGGTTCCCCTGCGTTTCCTTTGCGATGCAGAACTGGTCGTGCTACATTTGCTTCCAGTGTGATCAAAAGCGAGATAGAACTCTCTGCCTACTCGGAACAGTCTCCCCACCTGAAAGCCGGGGTGCGGGTGTATGCCCTCACCTGGGGTTACGACGAGAAACCCTCTGCAAAATTCTTCCGGGAGTACACCCGCAAGGAAGGGTTTCTGGGGGTGGTGGCTTTGCACCACGGAGAAGTGGTGGGCATTGCCTTCGGGGTGAAAAGCGTGCCCGGCAACTGGTGGCATGACATGGTGTCACGGCACATCGGGGAGCACCATGCTGCCCTGAAAGACGCCTGGGTGCTGGTGGAAATTGCCATTTTGCCCAGTTACCGCAACCAGGGCATTGGGCAGCAGATGATCGATTACCTGGGTTCCAGGCAACCTTATGCCAACATGCTGCTGTCCACCCAGACCACCAACACCGGGGCCAGACGGCTGTATGAGCGTCTGGGATGGTCCTATTTGCATCAGGGCATCCAGTTTTACCCGGACAATTACACCCGTTTTGTGATCATGCACCGGCCCAGAGAATTGAAGCTCTGAGGGTCAATCCTGCACCGGAACCAGTTCTTTGCGGTCTGGAAGCTGGGAGAGCACCATCGCCAGCACGATCAGTGCCCCTCCTGAAATCCCCCGGATGCCCAGCACCTCTCCAGCCCAGAAGAACGCAAAAATGCTGGCCGTCACGGGTTCCAGGGCATAAATGATGGCTGCTTCGACGGCCGTCACAAATTTCTGCCCAATCACCTGCAGCACGGTGGTCAGGGCCGTGGCCGCCAGACCCAGGTACAGCAGGGGAGCCAGGGCTGTGCCTGGAACACTCAGGTAACCCTTGAAATTGCTGACCAGACCATCTTCCAGATGACCCATGTGCTGGGTGGCCTCAATGCCCGCCCAGGTCCAGCCAATCAAAACCACGGCCAGCAACTGAATGGCGGTGAGGGGAAGCACTTCATGCCTGCTGGCCGTGCGTTCCAGATAGATGATGTATCCCGCGTAAGTGAAGGCGCATCCCAGCGTCCACAAATCCCCGATGGCCAGTTGCCCACCTTCCCAGGAAATCAGACCGATGCCCAGGGCACACAGCGCCACCGAGATCCACACCCCCACAGAAATTTTCCGGCGGGTCATCAGGGCCAGTCCGATGGGCACCAGAATCACGTTCAGCCCTGTGATGAAAGCCGCCCGGTTCGCCCCGATGGTCTGCAGGCCCATGGCCTGGGTGATGTAGCCTGCCCCCAGCCAGGTGCCCAGAATCAGGCCGTCGCGCCACAGTTTGGGGCTGATCTTGCGCACAAAAAACAGCAGTGGAACCAGAGCAATGCTGAAACGCCAGGCAATGAAACTTGAGGTGGGCATGTGCTCGGTGGCTTCTTTCACCAGCGAGAAGGTGCTGCCCCAGAAAGCCGTGACCAGCAGCAAAAGCAGGATTCCAACCGTGTGCATCGACATGATGGGTATCCTAACAAGGCCAGATCAGGGTTAGGCCATTTTGCGTATCCAGGATCCAGGGCAAAAGACACCGTGTTGGTTTGTCTTTTCTGCTGCCATAATGTTCCTCATGCAATACCGCATTGGATATGGAGAAGACGCCCACCGCCTGGAAGCCGGGCGCACCCTCACCCTGGGAGGGGTGGTCATTCCAGACAGCCCCATCGGAGCCGTGGCCCACAGCGATGGAGACGCCATCTTGCATGCTGTGGCAGATGCACTGCTTTCTGGACTGGCGCTGGGAGACATCGGGCAGTACTTTCCTGACACCGACCCGCAATACAGGAACATGGACAGCAAAGTCATCCTGCAGCACACCCTGAACCTGGTGCAGCAGAAGGGCTACATCCCGGTCAATGTTGCGCTGGTGGTGACCCTGGACAGACCCAAACTTGGTCCCCTCAGGCCAGAGATTGCCCGATCGGTGGCCGCTTTGCTGGCACTGCCTGAATCCGAGGTGGGGGTGTCGTTCAAGACCAGTGAAGGTCTCGCCCTGAACCACGTGCAAACCCGCGTGACCATCCTGCTGCAGCAGGAGGCCCGCCCATGATCCACGTGGTGCTTTTTGAACCCGAAAACCCCGGCAATGTGGGCAACATCATGCGCTCTTGTGCCGTGCTGGGCGTGAAACTGCACATGATCCGACCTTTCGGATTCCGTTTGCTGGACCCGCAGTACAAACGGGCCGTGATGGATTACAGCCAGCATGTGCAGTGGCAGGACCATGCAGACTGGGAAGCCTTCAGGGCCAGTGTTCCTGAAGGTGCAAGGCTGTATGCCTTCACCACCAAAACAGAACGGGTCTACACCCATGTGGAGTACCAGGATGGAGATTTTCTGGTGTTTGGGCCGGAATCCAGAGGACTGCCCCAGTGGATCCGGGAATCCATTGAAGCCGTCACCATTCCCATGCCCGGAGAAGGCCGCAGCCTCAACCTCTCTGTTTCGGTGGGGATTGCGGCTTTTGAAGTGCTGCGGCAGCTGAACAACAACTGGACCTGAGCTTGCAGATCCACACAAAAAGAACCCTTCACCAGAAAGGTGAAGGGTTGAAAGTTGCTGCAGAATCTACTGCGTTTATCAGTGAAATGGAAGGATTCTGGTGAATCCTTCCATTTCAAAAAACACCGTGCAGAGAGCAAACTTCTTATTCTTCTGTCAAAGGCTCTAAAAACTCAGTGCCAGTCTCTGAGGACCACAATCTGGTCCCCCACAGTGAACTCAATCCGGCAGCCAGCCAGCTGGTCGTTGGTGGAAGACACGGTGTAATTCACCTGGGCCGTGTTGTTGCCTCCGGAGGTCACGATGTTGAGCAGGTTGCTTCCAAACACCATTTTGATTTCACTGCCTGATTTCAGGGTGTAGGCTTCCCCGGTTTTGGTGATGTTCACTGTGGTGGAAGCAGAAGCATCTGCCACAATGTTGGGGTTGCCGGTTTCAAACACTTTGCCTGTGGCTTCAATTTTCAGGTCAAAAGCCGCAGGTGCATTGCAGGTCAATCCAGAAACATCCACAGCCACCAATTTGAGGGCAGCATCAATGGCTCCAGGGGTGAATCCCTTGGTGTCTGGTTTTTCAGCATCTCCAAAAGTGGCAGTGATCTGACCGCTGCTGTTCACATCCTGTTTTGCCAGGGTGGGCAAAGCCGCAAACTCCACAGCAATTTTTTCGTCCTTCAAATTGAGGGCGTTTTTGTTGGCAAGTTCAATGGGAGGAATGGCTTTGGCCACCAGACCACACGCACTGAGCAAACCCACACCAACCAGCAGGGCACATCCCACTTTGAGCATTTTCATGACTTCCTCCTTAAAAACTGTGTTTTCATATTAACAGCTCCTGCTGTCCTGCGCTTGAAATTTCAGCACAAAATCCCACAGTCTAGAGGTTCCAGCCTCCAGAGACTTCCAGCACCTGCCCGGTGATGTATTCTGGTCCATCCACAAAAGCCCATACGGCATACACCAGTTCTTCCAGTTTGCCATCGCGTCCTGCAGGCACTTCCGAGAGGGGCTTGGTGACACTGGTTTCGATGATGCCCGGACTGACCACATTCACCGTGATGCCATGTTTGATTTCGGTTCTGGCGAGGCTTTTGGAGAGGATGATCACCCCGGTTTTGGCAATGGCATAGGCGGTGTTTCCGGGCCTTGCCAGCACATTTTCTGCCCCGGCGTACCCCAGGTTGATGATCCGGCCATGTTGCTGCTCCCGCATGATCGGAATGGCCGTGCGGCAGGTGTAGAAGGTGCTGTTCAGGTTGCTGTCCAGCATGTCATGCCAGTCTTCCAGGGTGTTGTCCAGCAACGGCTTGAACACGTAATTGCCCACGTTGTTGACCAGCACACTGAGGTTCCCCAGGTGTTGATGGGCTTCCTGCACCAGTTTTTCAGCTTCTTCAGGTCTGGAGAGGTTGGCCTGCAAAGCCACACATTTGACCCCCAGAGCACGGAGGTCTTCTGCTGTTTGTTCAGCTTTTTCTTTGCTGGTCAGGTAATGGATCGCCACATCAAAACCCTCTGCAGCCAGCTTCAGGGCAATGGCACGCCCAATCCCCCCTGAACTCCCGGTGACCAGGGCACCCTGTCCTCTGCGGGTCACGCGAAAACCTCCACCTGGTTCACCAGGCTCAGGGTGAAGCTGTTGAGGGGATAACTGCGGGCTTCTTCCAGGGTCACCCAGGCGTGCTGCACGATCTCCTCGTTGTAGGTCAGTTCAGTCTGTGCGGTCTGGGCCACAAAATCCAGCAAAAGCATGTGGGATTCTTTGTGAAACTCCGGACTGAGGATGGCCTCCTGCACCTGCACAAACCGCACCTCTGTGAGGTCAAGACCGACCTCTTCCAGAAATTCACGCTTCAGGGCTTCTGAAGCTTCTTCGCCCCATTCCACTTTGCCGCCAGGCACACCCCAGAGGCCGTTCCATTTGGTGGTCTGCACAATCAGGTACTTCTGTTCGGGACCCTGCACCAGGGCTCCCACACACACCACAGGTCGATTCATGGAGCACCACCTTGTTCAGAGATTTTAATGTTCAGGACTTTTTGAGAAACTCCCGTGTCAGGTGCTCCCGGTACCCCTGGAGCAGCAAAAGCACTCCTGCCTGCACGTAAAGAGCATACACATACCAGAGCGGGCGACCCAGCGCAATGCACACCCCGGCCAGCAAAAACTGGGTGGCCAGACCCATGTTCATGCTGAAATCCAGAATTCTGGGCGTGTGGTACACCTGACTGGCCTCCTGCAACTGGTCGGGTCTGGCCTGCCGGGTGATCGCCTGAAAGCGCCCATCGTTCCAGGCACGGATCAGGCGGTCCTGGGGACCAAACACCACATTGTAAAAACCCTTCATCAGGGCCAGCACCAGCGGATTGTCGTTCTGCTGTTCTGGAGTGGCCCGGAAGGTGTTCCCTCTGGAACGCTGGTGGGCCGCTTCCCACTGGAAATCGGTGGTGCCAATCAGGGCCAGCAGCACCCAGCCCAGAAAAGCCTGCAACCACTGCCCGGATTGCGCACCAATGGCCAAAAACAGTGCGGTGTTGACCACAAAATCCATGTTGGTGTCCAGGTAACGCCCGGTCTCACTGGTCTGCCCGGTGGCACGGGCCAGTTGCCCATCTGCCCCATCCAGCACGGTCTTGATTTGCATCAAAAAAGCAGGCAGCAAGGTCTGGCCCTGCGGAATCAGTGCCACAGCATACAGGCCCAGCAAAGTGTGAAACATCACCACCATGGGGGGTGTCACCGGGGTTCTGGAGAGGGGAACAACAACCAAATGGGCCAGCGGCCGGAAAATGTATTTGCTGCTCCACTCAAACCTCGGGCGGGGTTTGACACTCTTCTGATAAAAGCCGTCCACAATAACAATTTAACAGTTTGCAGGCCCGGGGTTTATGGCGTGACTTGCAATGTGGGGATGGGACAGGGCCGAGAGCCGAGAGCCGAGAGCCGAGAGCAAGGTAAGCTCTGGAATGCAGAAGGTCAAGCTTTGAACAGCAAGGGCTTGCCCCTGATACCGGAAATCCATCTGCTGATCAAAACACAACTCCCATGCATCACACATGGGAGTTTCTGGAACGACTGATCCACATGGCTTTGGGTTTTTTGCCCTCGGCTCTCGGCTCTCGGCTTTTACACATGGCTTTGGATCTTTTGCTGACAGCTGAAACCTGATGGCTGACCGCTTTTCACCAGCTCTGGTGCACCAGACCCCGAATCCGCTGGTCATAGATGGCCTGCACTTTTTGCATGACTTCTGCAGAGAGCTCAGGCAGGTCTGCGGCAGCAACGTTGCTTTCGGCCTGCTGGGGGGTTTTGGCTCCGGGGATGGCGCAGGTGACTTCAGGAAACATGGTGATCCAGCGCAGGGCAAACTGGGCCAGGGTCATGCCCTCGGGCAGGATGGCTTTGAGGTCTTCCACGGCGTCCAGGGCAACATCGTAATCCACACCAGAGAAGGTTTCTCCCTTGTCGAAAGCCTCACCATTGCGGTTGAAGCTGCGGTGGTCGTCTGCCTCAAACTGGGTCTGGCGGGTCAATTTTCCGGTGAGCAGGCCACTGGCGAGGGGCACACGGGCCAGAATGCCCACGTTGTTTTCACGGGCTGCCTGGAAGAACTGTTCGGCGGGTTTCAGGCGCAGCATGTTGAAGATGATCTGCACCGAGGCCACCCCTTCATGCTGAATGCCCGTCAGGGCTTCCTGCACGGTTTCCACACTGATCCCGTAATGGCGGATCAGGCCTTCTTTTTTGAAGTCATCCAGAATGGAAAACACTTCATCTGAGGCGTAGACATCCGGGTGGGGGCAGTGCAATTGCAGCAGGTCGAGGGTGTCCACCTGCAGGTTTTTCAGGGAGCGACCAATCCAGCTTTCCAGGTTGGCACGGGTGTATCCCTCTTTGGTTTGCTGGGGGAGGCGTCTGCCTGCTTTGGTGGCCACATAAAAAGGCTCTGAACGCTCTTTGCGAAGCTGTGCGATCAGGCGCTCGCTGTGTCCATCTCCGTAGACATCTGCGGTGTCGATGAAGTTGACGCCCAGATCCAGTGCCCGGTGCAGGGCGGAAAGGCTTTGCTGGTCATCCACCTGTCCCCAGGTGCCCCCAATGGCCCAGGCCCCGAAAGAGATGGTGGAGACGTTGTATCCGGTTTTGCCCAGTGTGCGGTATTGCATGTGAAAACTCCTTTGTTGGGTGATCAGGTGAGATGAATGCTGCGAAAAGAATGCCCAGCACAGATTTTTTCTGTACAGATTGTGCTGCATTGAAACCAGATTGAAGGTTTGCGTTTTGCAGTTTAAACCAATGTGATCGCTCTCATTGTGTCCTGTTGCTCAAAGGTCCAGGTGGCCCTGCTCCAGACGTTCCACCACCGTGAACGCCCATCCCAGGTGATCCATCTGGGGATGGTCCTGGCCCAGTTGCAAACCCGCGTTCAGCAAAGCCCAGCCCATCTCCCGCAGCATGTTGAGGAATTTCATGTCCTGCAAGGCCTGCACCAGATCCGGAGTGCAGCATCCAAAGTACAGGCGCAACAGGTCTTCATCCTGCTGTCTGGAAAAACGGTTGGAGAAAGAGAGGGTGGCCAGATCAAAAAAAGCATCCCCCACACCAGAAAGCTCCCAGTCCAGAAACCGCATGCCCTGAGGGGTCTTCATGATCTTGCACCGGTGGAGGTTGTTGTGGCAGTACACCTTTGTGAAGGTGTGGTCCCGACTGCGCCGTTTCTCGATCACCTCCATCCTGCGCAGAAAGCCCTCTGTTTGTTCTGGAAGCAAAACGCCCAGCAGTTTTGCGCCTTCCAGATAACACTCGATCATGTGGTAAGGGCTGCACTGGCGGTCGATGCCCTTCATCAGGTGCACGTCCTGCAGTTTCTGCACAATGGCCCTCAAAACAGCAGGGTTTTTCAGGTCCTCCTGTTCGATCAGGTGACCTTGCAGGTGCTCCATCAGCAGGAATCCCCCTTGCCTGCTGTGGTAGATCACCCTGGGGCCGATCTCTGCCAGAGAAGCGCGTTGCAAAGCCAGCACCTCCTGCTGCGCAGAAAGCCCCAGCATGTCCTGCTGACGCCCCACCACCTTCAAAACCAGGGTCTGGTTCAGGCCCCTGAGTTTGTAGGTCTGGTGAATGGATTCACCTTCCAGCGGCTCGATCTGAAAGGGTTGTGCCAGATGCTGGGTGATCTCGGGCAGCAGGGCTTGAATGGACATGTTGGCTCCTCTTTTCCATGATGATTTGAAAACGTTTTCAAAATAGGAGAGGGCTATACAGGAGGGGCCGACAGCAAATCATGCTGGTAAATGTTTCTGATGGTGCTCTCGATGTCCGGTTCTTTCACCGTCAGGTCCAGGATGTTGAAGCGCTTGGAGATCCGACGAATCAGTTCTGAGGCAGCAATGTCTTTGAAGGTGTAAGTGACCCGACTGCGGTCCTGCTGCCTGATTCTGGCACCGGGAATGCTGACCTCCGGGTAGGGTTCTGCAAAGTCCACAATCAGTTCCCGCTCTCCTCCAAAGCGTTTTTGCAAACTGGGGATGTTTCCGTCATAAAGCAGATGACCGTGGTCGATGATCATCACACGCTGGCAAAGGGTCTGCACATCTGAGAGGTCGTGGGTGGTCAGCAGCACGGTGGTTTCCCGCTGCTGGTTCACATGCAGGATGAATTCGCGGATGCGCTCTTTGGCCAGGATGTCCAGCCCAATGGTGGGCTCATCCAGAAACAGGATCTGGGGGTCGTGCAAGAGGGCGGCGCACAGATCTGCCCGCATGCGCTGCCCCAGAGAAAGGGAGCGCACCGGAGTGTTTTTGAATTCCTGCAGGCCCAGCAAGGCCTCAAATTCCTTCAGGTTGCTGGCAAACCTGGGGGCAGGAATGCGGTAGATGTGCCTGAAAAGCTCCAGCGACTCGATCACCGGCAAATCCCACCACAGGGTGGTCCTCTGCCCAAACACCACCCCGATGTTGGCCACATAAGCCTTGCGGTTCTTCCAGGGCACCAGTCCTCCCACAGTCAGGTGGCCAGAGGTGGGCACCAGCAGTCCAGACATCATCTTGATGGTGGTGGATTTTCCTGCCCCATTTGGCCCCAGATACCCCACGGTCTCCCCTTTTTTGATGCTGAAGGTCAGGTCGTCCACGGCTTTCAGCAGGGTGGCTTCACGGGTGACAAAGTTCTTCCAGGCGGCAAAAGCACCCTGGTGGTGCTTGCGGATCGAAAAGTGTTTGGAGAGGTTCTCAATTTCAATCATCTTTGCTCCTCAAGTTCCCGTGCTCTGGTAGTGCTTCAGGCCAAATCGCCAGAACAAAATCGCCAGCAGAAAAATTCCACAGCCCACCACCGGAGACAGCCAGTGGCTCCAGGCTGGGAAGCCAAACGGATCGGGCTTGTCCAGCAGGTGCAAAACCGGATAGTAATTCAGGAAGATCACAGGGACCACAAAAGTGAAAATCTTCCTCAGCCAGTTCTGGTAGATGCTCATGGGGTACTCGATCATGGCGCGGCCCCCGTAGGTCAGGATGTTCATGGCCTCTGCAGAATCCACCGTCCAGAAGGTGATGGTGGACCCGATCATGAACAGTCCTGCAAAGAACAGCACCATCCCGATCAGCACCAGAAGCAGCAGCAAGGCTTTTTCCGGGGTCCAGATGATGCCTGCGTACCAGATGCCATACAGCAGAATGACCAGTCCCAGCAGGCATTTTCCCAGTCGCCTCAGACCAAAATCGGAGCCCATCACCTGAACGGTCAGGCTGACCGGGCGCAACATCAGCTGGTCCAGGCTGCCCTGCCGGATGAAAGCCCCAAAGATGGAAGGATCAAAACCAGCAAAAGCCATGTCCATGATCCCGAAAGACAGCTCTGCCAGTCCATACAGCAAGGTGATTTCCGGGATGGTCCAGCTTCCCAGGGTTTTGATCCTGCCCAGAATGAGCACCAGAGAGGCAAATTCCAGCACCGTGTAAAACGTGGTGGCGATCAGGTCCATCAGGAAAGACACGCGGTATTGCAACTGGCTGCGCACCAGCGCGTGAATCAGACGCACATAAACGGTAAAAGTGTGCATGTCAGCCTCCCAGCACCATCAGGCGTTTGCTGGCCTGCTGCCAGACCCCTTGCGTCAGGATCAACAGGGCCACCAGCCAGATTCCTTGCAGCACCAGGGCATGCAGCATCTCCTGGCTGGAGAGCACCCCGCTGTAGATCTCCATGGGGGTGTTCAGCACGTAGGGAAAGGGGGTCCATGCAGCGAATTTCTGCACCCATTCTGGGTACAGCCTGATGGGCATCAAAAGCCCGGAAAGCAGCAGGGTGAAGGCGTAACACAACCTCGCAATGCCCCTGGCATCTGGCGACCAGAAGGCACCCAGGTTCACCAGAAAGCGCACCACAAACCACACCGTCCAGCCCAGCAACAAAGACACCACCGTATAAATCCACTGCATTGGGCTTTCAGGAAACCCCATGTCCATGAACAGCCCATACACCAGCAGAATCACACTGCCCCGCAAAAGAAGCTGCGCCACCGACTGCCCAAAATCCCGCGCCATCCAGAGGCCCAGAAAAGAAATGGGTTTGAGGAGGTCCGTGGCCACCTCTCCGCGGTAAATGGTGCGCATCAGGTCAAACGTGCCGAAAATGCTCAGAAACCCCAAAAGTGCCTGCGTCACCACGGTGTAGGTCACGGCTGCCTTCACATCCATCCCAGAGAGGATCTGGGTGTTCTGGTAGTACGCCTCCACCATCGCCGCCTTGATGAAACCAAAAAACAGGTTGGTGGCAAGGCCTGCAAGGGCCGCCGCCCGGTAGGTGATCTGCCTCTGAAACGCCCTGACCATGATCTCCCAGAAAACCGTCATGTGCCTCCTTGTGTTCTTGCGTGTTGGGGAAAACCCAAGCAGGGTAGCACAGGGGATTGAGGGGTGGGATGGGGGTTTTGGCGTATGCAGCGCTCCGCTTTATGGCAGAAGGCTGAAGGCCAAGGCAGAAGGCCATGGGAGCCAGAGCTTTTGCGCTGTAGCCTTCTGCTTTCTGCCACAACCAAAACCCCCCAGCCAAAACTGGGGGGCGCATCCTTGGGGGAAGCAATGACGATTTGCGGTGCTGGGGTTACTGCTTGGGCTGGTTCTGTTGCTCAGCGACTTTTTCGGGGTTCTGGTAGGCTTCCAGAGCGCGGCCATTGCCCCGGAAGGTGATCAGGGTGACGTAACGCACGGACTCTTCGCCTTCTTTGAGGTGTTCGGGGTCGGTGGGGCGTGCGCCACGGGAGTATTTGATGATTTTGGGGAGCTTGAGTTTTTTGGTGTCCACTTCCTCAAGTTCACGGCGCTTGTAGACCTGCCCCTTGTGGAACACGCATTTTTCGCCTTCTGCATTGAGGAACTCGCGGGCACCAATCAAGGCCCAGTCGAAGGTGTCTGCCATGATGATAGGAAGCACCAGACCGCCTGCAGGGATGTCTCCGCTGGTCCAGCCCCGGCGGCCATACTGGCGCATGACCCGCAGCATTTCGTCTTCGTCTTTGACGTGGATGGTGATTTTGGTTCCCAGAATGCCGGTGAGATGCAACTCAATCATGGGTTCAGTATGCTCCTGGGAATGGGGTGTGGGATAGTTGCTGCTTTTGTTTCTGGGCACTGCTGTCATGGTTTTCTCCTGTCAGGCACAGCTGATTTTGTTGTCCATATTATATATTATGTTGTCACCTAAATCAAGACTGGGAAATCTCCTTAGGGTGAATCCCTGCTTTGGATCGGGTTTTTCTCTGCTCGTCCTGCAAGGCAAGACCCCACAGCAAAAGTCCAAAAATGAAAGCCGGATTTCCCCTGGAGAAATCCAGCATCCAGGTCAGCAATCCCACACCCCACAGCACCCAGAGGGCAGGCATCATCTGCTGCAACGTCAGGCTTCTGGACAGGTACCAGGCCAGGTAAACCACGGCACCAGCAAATTGCAGCCCACCCAGCCAGTGGATCAGCCCTCCCGCAAAAGCCCAGGCCTGATACCCGGAGATTCCAAAAAGCAAAAAACCGCCCATCATGTACAGTTTCTCTTTGACCATGGGTCAGGGTAATCCTGGAGGGGGAAAGAAAGCTGTCTGATATGTGGCGGTTGGAGCCGAGAGCTGAGAGCCGAGGGCCGAGGGCCGAGAGCCGAGAGCCGAGAGCCGAGAGCATCATGGTGCTTTGGCTAAAGCTCGGAGTCAAGTTCATAAAGCATCAGCTAAAGCTCTTCCGTCTTGCCCTCGGCTCTCGGCCCTCGGCCCTCAGCCTCAATTGCTCCTTGCCTCCCACTGTCCCGCCCAGAAAACCATTAGAATGTTTAACGTGAGTGAAGCATTTCGCGTGACCGACCTGGGCACGCTTGAGTACCTGCAAGCTTTAGACGTCCAGCACGAGGTGCATGGCAAAGTGGCAGCACGGCAGCAAGAGCCGACCCTGCTGCTGGTCGAGCATCCCGCAGTGCTGACCCTGGGGCGCAAAGCAAAAGAAGGCGAAAACATCATTGTACCGCGTGAATTTCTGTCCCAGCAGGGCATTGCCGTGCATGCCATTGAACGGGGCGGAGATGTCACCTACCACGGTCCCGGCCAGCTGGTCGGCTACCCGATTTTCCCGGTGGGGCGCAGGGTCAGGGATTTCCTGAGGTTCCTGGAGGCCGCCCTGGTGAAAACGCTGGGTAGATATGGTCTTGAAGCGTCTGGCTCGCCGGGTTACGCTGGCGTGTGGGTCGGCGATGAAAAAGTTGCCGCCATTGGCGTGGCCATCCAGAAGCATGTCGCGTTCCATGGTTTCGCCCTGAATGTCAACACAGATCTGGACCATTTCTCCTACATTGTTCCGTGTGGCATTCAGGACAGGGGCGTCACCAGCCTGCAGAAACTGCTCGGGCGTGAAATCAATGTGCAGGAAGTCAAAGCCTTTGTTGCAGAGGACTTCCGGCAAACCTTTCAGGACTACGACTTCTCGTTTCCTGATCTGTAAAAAAGAGGCAGCATGAGCGAACCCCGGTACATCAAGAACGGCATCTACAGAAAGAACGCCGAACCCGTCAGAGAGAAGAAACCCGAGTGGCTGAAGGTCCGCATGCCCAGCGGAGACATCTACCAGCACACCAAGGGCATTGTCAAAGACCACAAGCTGCACACCGTCTGCGAGGAGGCCATGTGCCCCAACATCGGGGAGTGCTGGTCCAGGGGCACCGCCACCTTCATGCTGATGGGGCACATCTGCACCCGGGCCTGCCGCTTCTGCGCCGTGGACACCGGAAACCCCCAGGGCAAACTGGATGTGATGGAGCCGTTCAATGTGGCCGAGTCGGTCAAGCTGATGAACCTCAAGTATGTGGTCCTGACCAGCGTGGACCGCGACGACCTGCCAGATGGAGGGGCTTACCACTTTGCCCGCAGCGTGGAGCAGATCATCAAGCTGAACCCCCAGACCAAGGTCGAAACCCTCACCCCGGACTTCCAGGGCAACCTGAAGTGCATTGAACTGATTCTGGATTCTGGTGTTCACGTGTATGCCCAGAACATGGAAACCGTGGAGCGCCTGACCCACCCGGTGCGTGACATCCGGGCCAGTTACCGTCAGACCCTCAAAGTGCTGGCCCACGCCAAACAGTACCGTCCTGACGTGTACACCAAGACCAGCATCATGCTGGGCCTGGGAGAAACCCTGGAAGAAGTGGTGCAGGCCATGAAAGACTGCCGTGAAGCAGGAGTGGACATCATCACCTTCGGACAGTACCTGCGGCCCACCCGCCACCACCTGCCCGTTGAGAAATACTGGACCCCCCAGGAATTCGATGAAGTGCAGAAAATCGGCATGGAAATGGGCTTTTTAGAAGTGGTGTCTGGCCCTCTGGTCAGAAGCAGTTACAAAGCCGAGCAGGTCTTCATGAACGATGGTCCCACCAGGGACATCCCCGAGCACCTGTCCCACCTGAACGATTTGCCCAACCTGATCTGAACCCCACAAAAACAATCCCGAGGACGCAACCTCGGGATTTTGCTTTTGTTGTTTGCAGATCAGAATTTGATTTTTGCGCCCACAGCCACGCCCACCACAAACTGGCGGGTGATTTCGGCCTGGTGCCCGGTGAGGGCAAAGTCCAGTTGGAAGTCTCCCAGGTCTGCACCCAGACCGAGGCCCAGCTGAAAGCCTTTTTCAAACCCCAGGCCAGCACGGTATTGCAGGTTGCCCCCCTGGTATTCAGCACCCAGATGCACCCCCAGGTCCTGGCCCACACCAAAAGTGGTGTCTGCACCCACAATCAACTTGTTCTCTCCATCTGGAATCAGGGTTGCAGCGTTCAAGAGCACTTCTGGAGCAAAAAAAGGTTCCATCAGGGTGCTGGCTGTGGTGGTGCTCTTGCCATTGTCTGACACAGAGCGACTTCCTGGCCAGACTTCATATTGCAGCAGGTTTCTGACCCCGAAACCCAACGTGAGGTCTCCCAGGTCTGCCACCAGCCCGGCATCCAGGTGGGTGCCGTATCCTGCCCGCAAAGGATCCACAGCAGCAAAGAACTCCGAGTGGTTGCTGCTGAGGGCATCCACCCGCTCTCCATCAGGTCCCGTCACGGTTTTGTCCTGAAAACTGCCTTCAAAACGCAAGAGCCCCACACTCAGGCGGTTGCGCACCCCACCATACAGTTTCAGACCGGGTTGTTCAGAGAGCAGCTGGTTGTACGTGAGTCCAGCATCGAGCGTCATGCGGTACCCAGCGTTTGCAGATGAGGTGTACACCTGATTGGGCTGCAAAGGGCCACCCTCTGAAACACTGCTGTAGTTGTCGCTGTAGGTGATGTCACTGGCCCGGAAGCCGATCACGGGTGTGACCTCCAGATGCCAGTTGGGGTTCCACTGGAAATCCAGATCAAACGGAATCAGGGTCTGGCTGTGCTGCGAGGCATTCCAGCCTTCTGCCCAGGTGGTGATCCGGGAACCGCTGCTGCCATTGTTGGGAACCAGCTGGGGCCCTCCCACTGAAAAATTCCATTCCAGCGGATGGAAAAGCGCATCAAAAAACAACAGGTCTGTGCTGCCTGTGCTGGCCTGTTGTTGCAGGCGATACAGTTGCAGCAACCCCAGTGGCAGGCCATAACCGGTGTCCAGGTCATACCGATCAAAACCATACAGTGCAGGATTGGAATAATGCACATTGGATTCGGGAAGCAGCACACCACCCATGCCAAGTTGACGGAGGTTCTGGGCCTGGCTGGCAGAGCATAAAAGCAGTGCAACGACAAAGTGTTTTTTCATATTCATCGCTCTGCATCTTATGAAGCTGCTTTCTTTTCTGCAAGTCCGGCGGGCCTTGTTGTACGGATGACTGCCCGTTTAGAGCATTTGACGGAAAACAAGAGGTTGTTTCCTGGGCTGATGTTTTTTGAAGCAGGAGGAGTTCATAAGAGTCCTCCTGCTTCAGTGATAAACACGGCAAAAGAGATTCTGGTTTTTGATTTGAGGGTTGATTCCAGTGCTGATTCAAAATGCAGCCAGCCTTCAGAATCCTGAGGGGTTTCCCATGCAGTTCTGTTTTGAAGCCTTTACACTCAGAACATGAAAAAGTGGATCTTCACCTTGTTGATGCTGACCCCCATTGCCATGGCCCAGAACCTCAGCAGCGTTTACACTTCCCTGAATTCAAAAGACTGCAAAACCCTGGAGCAGGAAACCGAAGAAGGCGAATTCATCCATCAGTTGTGCCCTGGTGTGGGGAAATACCGCCTGGACTTCACCGAAGGGGACCTGAGAAGCAATGTGAAAGTCCAGCATCCCAGTGGACAGCTCTCGGACCTGGATTTGATTGCGAAGGTGTCTTCAGGATTTTCTTCTGTGGGTCCAAAGGCCGAGTGGCGCATGAAAAAAGGCATTCCTGTGGCCCTGATTCTGCGCTACAACGCCAGTGAAAACCCCGAGGATGGCAGCATCATCACGTCTTATCTGGTGGTCAGCAAGATCACCAGCACCTCTGCCTGTGTGGTGGGCATCCTCAAACCCCAGCAGAATCAGAATGTGCTGGCCCGAAAACTGGCCGATCAGGCCCAGCAGAAGCCCTGCCTGAACCCTGGCAATTGATGTGAGCAACAAAAATCCCACCTCAAAAGGTGGGATTTGAACTTCTTTTGGCCTGAAGGGGTCTGGGCAATCAGCCTTTGACCGCTCCGGAGGTGAGTCCAGAAACAATGTTTTTCTGGAAAATCAGCACCAGGACAATCAGGGGAACGGTCACCAGAATGCTGGCGGCCATGATGTTGGCCCAGGGGGTTTCATACTGGGAAGATCCAGAGTAGTTGGCAATCACCACTGGAATGGTGCGGTTCTGGCTCATGAAGGTGAGCGCGAACAGGTATTCGTTCCAGGCGTTGATGAAAGCCAGCAGTCCCGTGGTGACCAGGGCAGGACCCATCACGGGCAGGATCACCTGAATCAGGGTTTGCAGGGGGGTTGCGCCGTCCATCATGGCGGCTTCTTCCAGTTCGTTGGGAATTTCCCGCACGAAACTGGTCAAGACCCACACACTGAAGGGAATGGTGAAGATCAGGTAACTGAAGATCAGTCCCAGAGGATTGTCGTACAGTTTGGCCTGCTGGATCATGGTGTACAGACCCGAAAGCACGGCAATCTGGGGGAACATGCTGACCGCCAGGATCACATACATGATCACGGTTTTGCCGTAAAACTTGTATTTGCCCAGGGCGTAAGCGGCAAAAACCCCCACCACCAGCGAAAGCAGAACGGCTCCCAGCGAAACGATGGTGCTGTTCAGCAGACCCTTGTAAAAGCCGGGGTAGGCAAACACCTGGGCGTAGTTGTCAAGGGTCCAGGGGGCAGCCATCATCTTGGCAGGCCCCTCAAAAATGGCACTGGCAGGTTTGAAGCTGGTGATCACACCCCAGACAAACGGAAGCAGCAGGTAAGCTGCAATGACAAGCAAAAGCACGGTGAACAGCACCGATTGAATGACAACGGTGGGACGCACAGTGGTTTTGACAACCTGATCGGTTCTTTGAATGGTCATCATCTCACCTCAATCAAACCGAACCCGAAGGGTCGTGACGTACAGAATCGTGATGGCCAGAATGATCAGGAAGATCAGCACCGAAACGCCGCTTCCTTCTCCCAGGTTCTGGTAATCGATCATGCTTCTGCGAGCGAAAGCCGTCATGCTGGTTTCTGCAGCCTTGTTGGTGCCCAGCATCACGGCCATCACATCAAATACCCTGAGGGCGTCCAGGGTCCGGAAAATCAAGGCAATCATGGCTGTGGGTTTCAGCAGGGGCAGGGTGATGCGCCAGAACTGGGTCCATTTGCTGGCCCCGTCCACGTTGGCCGCTTCGTAAATGTCTGCCGAAATGCCCTGCATTCCTGCCAGCAGCAGGAGGGCCATGAAGGGTGTGGTTTTCCAGACATCCACAGCAATGATCGCCCAGATCACTTTGGAACTGTCTGCGAGCACGGCACCGGCACCCATCCCCTGTCCAATCAGACCGAAGGTGTCGTTGTACATGAAATACCACATCTGGGCGCTGACCACCGTGGGAATTGCCCAGGGGACCAGCATGGCGGTGCGCATCAGGGACTGACCAGGAAATTTCATGTTCAGCACATATGCAATGCCCAGACCGAAAACAAACTCCAGAAACACGGAGGCCACGGCAAAAAGGACGGTGTTTCCGACGGACTGCCACCATTTGGGGTCCACCAGAATGCCACCTATCTGTCCATCGTCTGTTTTGTACCAGTAGTTGCCAATGCCTATGTTTTCGGCGATGGAAGGATCCACCAGGCTGGCATTGGTGAAGCTGTAAGAAATGGTTTTGAAGAGTGGGTACCCGGCCACCAGAACAATGATGAGCAGGGCAGGAACCAGAAACCAGACGGCCGTTCTGGCCCGAACCGCCAGCACACCCCCGGGTTTTCGACGTTGCAACGCAGGTTGAGATTTAGTCATAACACCCTCTTGCAGAACTGGATTGAAGTTATGAATCCATTGTGACAGATCCGTTGCACTTCAAACAGCCCTGAGCTGAAAGCGGAGGAACACTGAAGACTCAGTGTTCCTCGCCAGTTGTGAAGTTAAATTACCAGCCCCGGCCTTTGATGCGGTTGAGGTCGGCTTCCAGTTGCTTCAGGGCAGCAGAAGCTTTCTGCTTGCCGGTCAGCACGCTGTGAACAGCACCGGAGAAGGCCTGGGAAACCTGGTTGTACTTCAGACCGGTCACGCCGGAGGGACGGGCCACAGCGCTGGTGAACACGTCATACAGGCTGCCGAAGAAGGGGTTGGCCTTCAGCACGTCTTTGTCCTGGTAAAGAGACTTGATGGTGGGGTTGTAAGAAGCTTCAATCGCACGGCGCTTCTGCTCTTCGGGACCCGCCAGGTAGCGCACCAGTTCGATGGCAGCAGCCTGGTTTTTGCTGTAGCTGGACACGGCCAGTTGCCAGCCGCCCAGGGTCGCAGCGTTTTGACCGTTGGCTCCGCCCTTGGGCAGGGGGGACACGCCGATCTTGCCTTTGACTTTGCTGTCCTCGCCCTGTCCGAGG
>NZ_BMOD01000019.1:0-24218 GCF_014646895.1 Deinococcus roseus | reverse complement strand
ACTGGAAGATGCCGCGGGCATCTTCTTCAGCGTAGGTGGTCACGCCTTCGGGAGCGATTTTCTTCACCCAGCTGGCAGCCTGCGTCAGGGCAGCCACAGCGCGGACATTGTTGATGGTCACTTTGCCACTGGCGTCCACGATGCTGCCGCCTTTGTAGCTGGTGATCCATTCGAGGGCGTCACAGGTGAGGCCTTCGTAGTCTTTGCCCTGGAAGACAAAGCCCTGGAAGCTCTTGTTGGTTTTTCTCTCGCCGTTCTGGATCTTGACGGCCATGTTGGCCAGCTCGCTCCAGGTTTTGGGAGCGGCTTTGTAGCCGTATTTTTCCAGCAGGTCTTTGCGGTAGAACAGCAGACCGGCATCGGTGAACCAGGGGATGGCCACCAGTTTGCTGCCCACGGTGTTGGCCTGAATGATGGCGGGGAAGTGGTCTTCGATTTCGCTGGCAGGGACTTTGCCTTTCAGGTCGACGAAGTGGTTGTAGAGAATGCCAGGCCAGACCACGTCAATCTGGTAGACATCGATGGTGTCGCTCTTGGCAGCGAGTTGCTGCTGGTAGAGGGCCAGACGGTCGTTGGTGAGGTTGGGGGATTCAAAGACCTTGACGGTGTTGCCGGTCTTTTTGGCCCATGCGGCCACCCCTGTTTTGCACATTTCCAGTTCCTGGCCGACCGCTCCACACGCAATCGTCAGGGTGACACCTTCTGCTTGAGCAGTGCCAATCCCTGCGGCAAGAGCAGCACTGAGAAGCCAGAAAATACGTTTTTTCGACATTTTTTCCCCTTTCCTTTCCATCCAAGCCAGCAAAACAGACCGTTTTCACAGTCAGGCAAATTGTGTTTTGGGCTAATCCCACTTTATGGATCAATACTTGGGAAATCAAACCAAAAGAAAGTGAAATTTCTGCTTAACTTTTGGAGTTCTTGCGTCTAAACATGCTATACTTTTGTCAGAATCGGCAAAAGTTTGGCGTATCAGGAGGGAACATTGGTGTATACCCTAGAGTGGAATCGCAGAAACCATATGAAGCTCTCGGACGAAGAACAAAAAGTTTTACAGGCTGTGCTCTGGTATGGTCCGCAAAGCAAGCAACAGCTTGCCGTGCACACCCGCCTCTCCAGAAGCAAGGTGGGCCAGGTTTTAGAAGACCTGACCTCCGGGGGCTGGATTGTGGACATCGGACAGCAGGAGTCCAGTGGGGGCCGCAAAGCCAACCTGTACTCCCTCAATGCCGGACTGGGCTACCTGATTGGCATTGACCTGGGGGTCAGTGAGGTCAAGATTGCCATTGCAGACACCGCACTGCAGGTCATTGGCATCCACAGCCACCCCATTGAAACCCGCGCTGGTGCTGGTGTGGTGATGGCCACGGTGGCCAGACTGATTGATGACCTGCTCAAACAGCACGACATCAAACCCGAACGCCTGATGAGCCTCGCCATGGGGGTGCCCAGCCCCATCGAAAAAAGCACCGGGTTGCTGGTCAGCCCTCCGGTGATGCCCAACTGGGAAGGGTTTTCCATTCAGGAGTACTTCGTGCACCGTCTGGCGGTGCCCGTTCCGGTTTATGTGGACAACGACACCAACCTGATGGCCCTGGGCGAACTCTGGAACGCCCGCCGTGCCGAAGAAGGAGACAAATTCGACAGCTTCATGGTGCTGAAACTCTCCACCGGCATTGGGGCTGGCATTGTGATTGCCGGGAACATCTACCGAGGTGCTTTTGGTGGCGCTGGCGAAATCGGGCACATCCCCCTGGACCCCGAAGGCCCCCGTTGCAACTGCGGTCAGACCGGCTGCCTGGAGGTGATGGCAGGTGCACGGGCCATCCTGCGATCTGCCACCGAAGCAGGTCAACGTGGTCAGAGTGAATTTTTCGCCCAGGTCCTGAAAGAACGGGACCAGCTGACCGTCAACGATGTGTCCCAGGCTGCCAGCGAAGGAGACAGTGCTGCCAACGCCATCATTCAGGCGGCAGGCCTGAAGATTGGACAGGTGCTGGCAGGATTGACCAATGTGCTGTGCCCCTCGCACATCCTGATTGGCGGAGAACTGGCCCACATTGGACCCCTGATGCTGGCCGGAATCCGCCAGAGCGTGTACGGACGCGCCATGCCCCTGGCCACCCGCAAACTGATCGTGGATTACACCCGTCTGGGAGACCACGCAGGCCTGATGGGCAGTCTGGCCTTCTCGATGCTGTCTTACCTGGGTCAGGAGTGATGGGTCAGGAGTGATCCTGGCCTGTGGGGGCCATGCCCACATGCAGCACGTAGTGTTCTCCCTCCCCAGCTTCCCCCATCAGGGTCACCTCCTGCAGCAAATCCTGCATGCGCTGTTGCAGCATGCTGGCCTGGGCAGGCGACAGGTGCGCAGTGATCCAGCCACTCATCGACGCTGGACTTTGTGCCCCAGCTTTTGCAGGTCCATCTGCTGAGGCGAACATGGAGCGGATCAGTCCTGGCTCCTCTCTGGACAGCAAAATCCCCCATTTCTGAGGTTGCTTTTCCCGCACCCTGGCCATGCTGCGAATCAGCAAGTCCTGCTGGGGTTTTTCCCGGTCCCGCAGCATGTCTTCATGGGTTCCGGCACGGGTCAGGTGAAAGGGAATGAAAAACCCATCGGCCACAGAGCGGTAATGTTTGATGGCCCTGCCCCTGCGCTCCTGGATGCGAGACACCTCCAGGATTTGCAGGTCCAGCATTCTCTGCAACCAGTAAAAAAGTCCACTCATGCTGATTTTCAACTGGCTGGCCGCGTCCTTCAGGGTGCATTCCTGTCCCAGAAACGGTTCAAAATACCGCACTGAGGCCGCTTCGGTGAGGAAGGCAGCGACTTCGGGATCGCTGACCTCCTTTCTGCTCTTGTTCAAAACCATGGATTCCATTTGAAGCAGCATAATCCTCAAACTGGCTTCATGGAAACCCTTGATCAGAACCTGCTGTCCAGCAGCACACGCAGCCAGTTGCTTTCCCTGCTTGCCGTCCAGTTCAGAGACCACTATGTCTACCCGCAGACCGGACAGGTGCTGGCTGCCGCCCTGGAAGAATGGGCCACCCAGGAAACCACCGACAAAACAGCCACCGCCAGCTGGTGCAAAGCCCTGACCGCCAGATTGCGGCAACTCATCCCGGACAAACACCTCAACGTGTTCCCCCAGACCGTGGAAGAAACCCGAGGGCAGGCGCCTCACAGAGGCATCCAGAAATTTGAATTCCTGAATGGAGACATCGCTTATCTGGAACTCACAGGGTTTTTTGAACTTGAGGAGGCTGCGCCCATGATGGATGCAGTGATGACCCTGGCCCGGCCCTCAAAAGCCCTGATCATCGATTTGCGCAGAAACGGTGGAGGCAGCGGAGACAGCGTGCTGCACCTGTGCAGCCACCTGCTTCCTGCCAACACCCACCTGCAGACCTTCCACCAGCGGGGCAGCAACTTCCAGCGTCAGACCTGGACCCTGCCTTACCTTCAACACCGGGACACCGAAAAACCTGTGGTGGTGCTGACCAGTGGCCGCACCGGATCGGCGGCAGAGGAGTTCTGCTACAACCTGCAGGCTTTGAAACGGGCCACCCTGATTGGAGAACCCACCGCTGGCGCAGCCCACACGGTCAGCATCATCTCCCTGAACGAACAGGTGGGTGCCTTCATCCCTTCAGGACATCCCATCAGCCCTTACACCCAGACCCACTGGGAAGGCATTGGCGTGCAACCCGACATCCATGTGAAAAGCGAAGATGCCCTGCAGGTGGCCCTGGACCACCTGAGCAAGCCATGATGGTCATTCGCAACCTCATCATTTGTAGCGCCGAACAGGTTCGGTGAGCCTGACGGCCTGCAAGCCCTCCAGCAACTCAAAAAACAGCGGGTCATAAATGGGATTCGTCCAGGCTGGAGATTGCACCAGCAGCACCCCCTGGACCTCCCCAGGATCAGGCAGCGGCTGGCCCTTCTGCAATTGAATGCGGTCCAGCAGGTCTTTTGAAAAGTGCAGGATGATTTCTTCATGGGTTCTGTGCAGATCAAAGCCCTCCGTCACCCGCACTTCGCTGTGCCATTCAGGATAAATGCAAGTGTACTGCAGGATTTTTCCCCGTTTCAAACCCAGCCCGGCCCAGTTTCCGGGCCGCACCTGCTCAGGGTTTCCACTCAGGGAAAACAGGTCGTGGTGGGAATCCACATTGACCACCTCTGCTGCCTCAAAACCTGCCAGCCACTCCCAGGCACTGTCATGGCTGAGGGCAGCGGCAACAGGCAATCCCTGGTATTTCAGGAGTTCCAGGGGATCCCCATAAAGTGGAAAATCCTCCTGCAATGCCTCCAGCCCTCCTCCCCTTTTGCGGGCCAGATCCCACCAGCGCTCCTGGCGGTGGTATTCCAGATCCGGGGTGCCCCAGAAAGGGCTGTCAAAGACATGCTCGATCATGCCAGCGTAAAAATCCCAGTCGATGCTGAGGAGGGTCATGAAGACATTGATAGCAGAAATTTCTGGGGGTGAAATCCCAGACCCCAATCCACGGTAAAATGCTCCCATTATGCCGCTCAAACCCGTACACCGTGGATGGGACCCCAGACACTGGGTTTCCCTCTCCCCTTTTGGCCTGGGGCACCTGAAACCCAACAATTTCAACGAGGTGTTCCGTGCCATCTCTGAGAACCGCGACCAGTTGAATTATGCCTACAGGATCCTCAATGAGGGGGTGTGTGACGGCTGTGCGCTGGGCACCACCGGCATGAAAGACTGGACCATCAAGGGCATCCATCTGTGCAACATCCGGCTGAGGCTCCTGAGGCTGAACACCATGCCTGCCCTGAATCCAGAGGTGTTGCAAGACATTGCAAAGCTGCAGAAGAAAAGCTCTGCTGACCTGCGTGAATTGGGTCGCATTCCTTTTCCGATGCTGCGCCGAAAAGGAGACAACCACTTTTCCCGGATCAGCTGGGAGGATGCTCTGGAGCACATCAGTGTGCGGATCCGCTCCACCGAACCCGAAAAACTCGGGGTGTATGTGACCAGCAGGGGCATTCCCAATGAAACCTACTACACGGTGCAGAAGGCCGTCCGGGCGATGGGCAGCAACAACATCGACAATGCCGCCCGCATCTGCCATTCTCCCAGCACCGTGGCCCTGAAAGAAGCCATTGGGGTGGGGGCCACCACCTGCAGCTACAAAGACATGATCGGTACGGATGTGATTGTGTTTGTGGGGTCCAATCCGGCCGTGAACCAGCCCGTGATGATGAAGTACCTGTATTACGCCAAGAAAGCAGGCACCAGAATCATCATGGTGAACCCTTACCGGGAACCGGCCATGGACAAATACTGGATTCCCAGCGACACCGAGAGTGCCCTTTTTGGCACCCGCATCACCGATGCTTTTTATCAGGTGGTTCCTGGTGGGGACATCGCGTTTTTGAGCGGGACGCTGAGGCACATCATCGAGCACAACTGGCTGGACAATGCCTTCATTCAGGACCACACCGCAGGTTTTGAGGCCCTCAAACAGCGCCTGCTCTCCACCTCCTGGGAGGACTTTGAAAAGGGAAGTGGCCTGACCCGCACCGACATGCTGGAATTTGCCCTGACCCTGTTCAAGGCGCAGAGGGGCATTCTGGTGTGGAGCATGGGGGTCACCCAGAACACCCGCGGCGAGGACACCGTGCATGCGGTGGTCAATCTGGCCCTTTCCAGAGGCTTTCTGGGACAGGAAGGCAGTGGCCTGATGCCCATCCGTGGACATTCTGGCGTGCAGGGCGGTGCAGAGATGGGGGCTTATGCCAATGTGCTTCCTGGCGGCATTCCTGCCACACCCCAGAACCTGCAGTCCCTCTCGGAAAAATGGCACTTCGAGGTGCCCACCTCCTCTGGTCTGAATGCCCCGGAGATGCTGCAGCAGGGCATGGACATCCTGTGGAGCATCGGGGGAAACTTTCTGGAGGTGCTGCCCGACCCGGAAGGCGTGAAAGACACCCTCAGCAAGGTGCCTCTGCGCATCCATCAGGACATCTTTCTGACCTCCCAGATGCTGGTTGAGGGCGAAGAGGTGCTGATTCTGCCTGCCACCACCCGCTACGAAATTCCTGGTGGGGTCACCGAAACCTCCACCGAGCGCCGGGTGATTTTCAGCCCGGAAATCGAAGGCCCCCGCATTGAGGAGGCCCGCTGGGAAGGTCGGGTGTTTCTGGAGGTGGCCAAACAGGTCAAACCCGAGCGGGCAGAGCACCTGACCTACACCCACATGGGCGCACTGCGCGAGGAAATCTCACAGGTGATCCCCATGTACCGGGGCATCGAGAAACTGCAGAAACGTGGCGATGCTTTCCAGTACGGCGGAGAAATGCTGTGCAGAGGAGGGCACTGTCCCACCCCGGATGGCAAGGCCCACTTCAAGGCCCTGACCCTGCCTGAACGCACCCTGCCCGAAGGGGCTTTCTCGCTGGTGACGCGCCGGGGCAAGCAGTTCAACAGCATGATCCACGAGAACATCGACCCCGTGAACAAGGCCCCCAGAGATGCAGTGCTGATCAGCCATTTCGATGCAGAGTTGCTGGGCCTGAAAAAAGGCGACACAGTGCGGGTGCACAACACCCACGGTGAACTGCTGGGCACTGCTTTCCCCTGTGAGCTGAAACGCGGTGGCCTGCAGGTCCACTGGCCTGAAGGGAACGTCCTCTTGGACCCCAGCAAACACTCTCCCAGGGCCCACATTCCCGCTTACAAGGAGTCTTTTGCCTTCCTCGAAAAGCGTGCGTGAATTTCAGGTCTGGTCGCACCAGAAAGGTCAGGAGCGGGAAAAAACGGACCTGCTGGCCGTGGAAGAACCGCTGGAAATCCAGTTGTGCTTTCAGGACGGGGTGCGCACGGTGGCCATCACCATGCGCACCCCTGGCGAAGACCAGGCCCTGGCTGCAGGTTTCCTGTTCAGCGAGGGTTTCCTGACCCATCCAGACCAGATCCTGCACATCAAGCACTTCACCCCTCCTGGAGCAATCCCCACAGAGAACACCCTGCGGGTCACCATCAACACCCCCCTGCCTGATTTCGCCGGTCTGGAACGGCATTTTTTCACCAACAGCGCCTGCGGGGTCTGTGGTCGCAACAGCTTTGAACAGCTGGCCTTGCGTTGCCCTCCGGTGGTTTCAGACCTTCAATTCACCTCGCAGCAAATTCTGGGTTTGCTGCCCCAGTTGCAGGCCATGCAGGAAACCTTCCAGATCACCGGAGGCCTGCATGCCAGCGGTCTGGTGGACCGCGCAGGAAACCTGCTCTCTCTTACAGAAGATGTGGGCAGACACAACGCACTGGACCGCTTGCTGGGAGGGCTTTTTCTGGCAGGTCAGCTGCCCGCCCGCGACCACCTGTTGCTGGTCAGCAGCCGCCTGAGTTTCGAGCTGGTGCAAAAAACCATCACCGCTGGCATCCCCATTTTGTGCGGCCTCTCCGCCCCCAGCAGTCTGGCCGTTGAACTGGCCGATGCCTTCAATGTGACCCTGATCGGGTTCTTGCGGGGGAGCGGTTTCAACGTGTACTCGGGAAGGGAGAGGATCAGCTAAACCGCGATTCTTCCAGAGGCAACTGAACCACCGCCACCGTTCCTGCCCCCAGTTCGCTTTCCAGCCAGATTTTCCCTTTGTGGCCTTCCACAATCCATTTGGCAATGGGGAGGCCAAGGCCTGTCCCACCGGGATCTTCTCCCCGCTGTCTGGAGCGGTCTGCACGGTAAAAACGTTCAAACACCCTGGGCAGGTCTTCCTCAGAAATGCCATATCCAGTGTCTGCAATGCGCAGTTCCACATGATGACCTTTGCGTTTAAGGCTTCCTGTCACCGTTCCCCCTTCCGGGGTGTATTTGAGGGCGTTTTCCAGCAAAATCAACACCAGCTGTTTCAGGCGGTCGTGGTCTCCCACCACCTGCACTGGCTCCACCTCTGTCAGGATCAGGTGGTGAAAAGGCACCACCCGGCTGATGTCTTTCCACATCTCGGTCATGACCTGGTCCAGCTGAACTTCTTCCTCACGCAGGGCAGCGCCAGCATCACCTCTGGCCAGTTGCAGCATGTCGTTGACCAGACGCCCCAGACGGCTGGCTTCGCGCTGCACTTCGGTCAGGATGTCCATTTTTTCATCTTCGGGGATGTTGGGGTAACGCAGAAAGATGTCCAGGTTGCCCTGAATGGCAGTGAGCGGGGTCCTGAGTTCATGGGCAGCATCTGCTATGAAGCGCTTCTGGGCGTCCATCAGTTCACGCAGGCGTTTCTCACTTTCCCGGAGGGCAGTTTCGGCCTGGATGCGGGCAGAGATGTCCAGAATCACCCCGGTCATGCGGTAAGCCACCCCTTCAGGGGTGTAATCAAAACGGCCACGGGACATCACCCAGCGGTGCTGCCCTTCTGGCGCTTTGACCCGGAAGGATTTCTCAAAAGGATTTTGCTGCTCTCTGGCCTGCAAAATGGCCTGTCCAACGCCTTCCAGGTCGTCTGGATGCACCCGGAGGTTGAAACTTTCGATGCGACCATCGAATTCTTCCAGGGCCATGCCCATCAGGAAGGCGGTTTGCTCGTCCCACAACACCTGTCCTGAGATCTGGTCCCACTCCCAGATGCCCACCTGGGCAGCCTGCAGCGCCTCTCCCATGCGCTGCTGCACCTCCTGGGTGAGGGTCTGGATGGCTTCGAGCCCATGTTCAGCACGGATCATGCGAGACAGCTCAGTCATGCGTTCAAGGGGGGACAGCAACTGTGAACCTTCCCGGACCACTTCACGGGCGGTCAGCAGCACCTTGCCTTCCTGAAACACCTGCCAGGACAGATCCACAATCAGAGCAGACTGGTCTTTGCGCACAAAAACATACTCTTTGCCCCCGGCAAAGCTGGCATGTCTGGAAAAAGCTTCCCTGAGCTGGTTTTCTTCGATGATGCACAGGTCCATCAGGGTGAGGGCAGTCCATTCTTCAGGGGCATAACCGTAAGCCTTTACGGCTGCCTGGTTGGCCTGCACAATTTCAAGTGAATTCAATTCCACCACCCACATGCCCAGCGGGTGGTGCTGAAATACGGCTTCAAAAGCAAATACCGGCAAATTTTCAATCATGGTGGGGTCTGACATTCTGGCCTTTGGGGAGGGGGAGAGAAGAAATCTGGCGCTTTTTGCACAGCTTATACTGCAGGAAACACATCTCACTGCAAGTCTAACCACCCAAGCTGCAATGAAGCTGAGTAAAATGTTCAGATTCATTTGAGGCTTCAGGATCACCGCATCAAGGGTGTGCTCTGCTTCAATTCAGGTTGTTCATCGGGCTTCAGGTCATTCTTCAGGCAGCGGTTTGAGGGTGAAACTCTGGATTTCAAAGAGACGGATTTCATCCCGGAAGGTTGCCTCTTGCGGTCAGGACACCATCTGCCGCACCATCTCACGGGCATAGCGGATGCAGTCGGGAATGCCCACTCCACCGTAACTGCTTCCAATCAGTTTGATGCTGTCTGGCAAACTCTGCTGGATGGTTTTCACCCGGTCCAGGTGCCCGACTTTGTACATGGGGTTGTTGTCCAGCCAGTTGTAGACCCGCCAGAACTGCGGGCTTCCCTGAATGCCCAGGATGGGCCTGAGGGCGTTCAATCCGATTTCGGCAATGTCCGGGCTGTGCATCAGGGGAATCTGGGGGTTGCGGTGCCCTCCCAGGTAAGCCCTGAGCAGCACATGTTTGTCGGGGGCACGGCCTGCAAATTTGCTGGAATGCAGGGTGGCCGCCAGCAAGGGGGTTTCTTCAAAGCCCGACACAATGAAGCCGTAGGTGGAGGTGTCCAATTCAATCTGGTCCCTGCTGAATCCAAAAACCGCCACAGCGGAACTGTTGGTTTCCATTTCATCCAGCAGCCTTGCAGTGTCTGCAAAATCTTCCTGCAGGAAAGCCTTGCTGGTGGCTGCGGGGGTGGCCAGGATCACCTGACTGGCTTCAATGACCTCTCCATCTTCCAGGTGAACCCTGTGCTCCCGGTCAATTCTCACCACATTGGCCCCAAGCTGGATGTGCTCGTGGAGTTCGGTGTAAAGGCGTTCGATCAGGCTGCCCATGCCGTTTTTCAGGGAGTAGAAAACAGGCTTTGTGGGTGGGTTTTTGCGGTGGTTTTCCCGCACCCCCCTGATCACGCTGCCGTGCTCTTGCTCCATTCTCAGGTACTGCGGAAACGCCGCCTGCATGCTGAGTTTCTGCGGGTCAGACACGTAAATGCCACCCAGCATGGGTTCTGCAATGGTGGTGGTGGCTTCCGGTCCAAACCTGCGGGTGATGAAGGAGGCAAGGCTTTCATCGCCTTCCCCTTCTTTTGCAGGAATGAACTGTTCCTCCAGCAGACGCTTTTTGCCCTCCTCAGACAGCAAGCCTGAAGCCAGAAATTCCTCCTCGTCCAGAGGGGCAATCAGTCTGAAGCTGGGGGGAATGCGGTGAAGCTGTCCTTCCCGCAGCAGGTAGGTTTTTTTGTTCTCTGGAAGGGTGCTGATCAGGTCGTCTTCCATGCCCAGTTCACGGGCCAGTTGCTCTGCGTAAGGCTTCTGGGTGATGAAGGCATCGGCTGCCCCTTCAATCAGGAAACCCCGGTATCTGGCGGTGGTGATCTTGCCTCCCAGACGGCCCGATTCTTCCAGCAGCACAAAAGGAATGCCTTTTTGAAACAGCTCCCAGGCGGCGGAGAGACCCGCAATCCCTCCGCCCACAACCACCACTTTTTTGGGGCTGGCCGTCATTCCAGCAAACCCCTGGCTTTCTCTCCAATCAGTTCTGCCAGGGTTTCCATGTACAGGGAATCGGTGTTGAGGCTGGGAGGCCGCACCAGGGTCATGCCCCGGGCTTTTGCGACCTCCTGGGCCTTGATGTCGATGTCATAAAGGATTTCCACGTGATCGCTGACAAAGCCAATGACCACACTGACCACGTTTCTGACCCCTTTTTCATGCAGGGCAGTCACATGGTCCTCAAGTTGTGGCCCCAGCCAGGGTTCGGGGCTGCGGCCTGCAGACTGGTAAGACCAGCTCCACTGGCCTTCCTGCAGTCCTGCACCCTCAGCAATCAGGCGGGCGCTTTCAAAAAGCTGGTCCTGGTAAGGATCCCCCATCTTGATGATGCGCTCGGGAAGGCTGTGGGCACTCAGCACCACATGCACGTCCTCCCCTTCTGCGAACTGGGCCAGACCCATTTTCACCCGGTTGACCATGGCCTGAATGTATTTGGGGTGGTCGTGGTAGCTCTCGATGAATTCAAAGTCGATCTGGCCGTGGAACATCTCCAGACCGGCTTTGACTTTCTGGTGGTACTTGGCCACGGACAGGCTGCTGTAGTGCGGGGCCAGCACCACCGCAACGGCTTTTTTGATGCCATCATCCAGCATGTCCCGCACGGTTTCTTCAATCCAGGGGGCCCAGTGGCGCATGCCCAGGTAGGCTTTGTACTTCACGCCGTTCTGGTTCAGCAGGGCTGTGGCTTTCTCTGCCTGCTCTTGTGTGATGCCCAGCAGAGGGCTTTTTCCGCCAATGGAGGCGTAGTTGTGGGTGATCTCCTCCAGCACTTCCTTGCTGGTGGTGCGACCGTGCCGGATGTCGCTCAGGTAACCGGGCAGGTCTTCCAGAGACTCGGGGCCGCCGTAAGCCATGAAAAGCACACCGATCGTTTCTGTCATACCAGTGCTCCAGCCTGGGTTTTCTCGTGCACAAAGTCTGCAAGGCGGGCCACGCTGTCCACAGGGGTGGCGGGCAGGATGCCGTGTCCGAGGTTGAACACGTGTCCGGGTCTGCCTGCGGCTTCCTGCAGGATGCGCTCTGCCTGGAAGGACAGTTCACGCCAGGGGGCCTGCAGCAGGAGAGGATCGAGGTTCCCCTGAATGGCCTGCTCGGGTTGCAGTTGCGCCCAGGCATCGGTCAGAGAGATGCGCCAGTCCACACCCACCACATCGCTGCCCATGCTGGCAATCTGGGGCAGCATGGTGGAGGTGCCCGTGGCGAAGTAAATCACCGGAACACCTGCTTTTTTGGCGTTCTGAATCACGTTTCTGGTGTAGGGATACACGAAACGCAGGTAATCGGAAGGGCTCAGCGCTCCGGCCCAGGAATCGAAAATCTGCAGGGCACTGGCACCCGCTTTGGCCTGTTCCAGCAGGTAATCCGAAAGCAGCACCTCGAACTTGGTCATCAGGCGCTTCCAGGCGGCGGGCTCTGCGTACATCAGGCCCTTGGTGCGCTCGTAGTTCTTGCTGCCGCCCCCTTCAATGGCATAACTCGCCAGCGTGAAGGGACTGCCCACAAACCCGATCAGGGGAATCCCTCTGGGGGTCAGTTCTGCACTGATCTGCTCGATGGCCTTGAAGGTGTAACCCAGCGTTTCACGGGCAGGCGGGGTGGCCAGACGGTCCACATCTTTGACGCTGCGGATGGGGTTGTGAATGACCGGACCCACCCCGCCCTGGAAATCCAGGCTCAGGCCCATCCCAATCAGGGGGGGCAGGATGTCGTTGAACAGGATTGCAGCATCCAGATTGAAAGCGTTGATGGGCTGCAGGGTGATCTCGGTGGCGATGTCGGGATCCTGAATGGCCCCCAGCATGGTGGTTCTGGCCCTCAGGGCACGGTACTCGGGCATGTAACGGCCCGCCTGGCGCATGAACCAGACGGGGGTGGCATCGACGGCTTCCCGGCGCAGGGCTTTCAGGAACCTGCTGTTTGTCAGGGGGCTTTTTTTCAGGGTGGTGTTTGTGGTGGTTGCCATGGGGCTCCTCAAGGCAAAAGTGACCGAATGGTCACTTTTGTTCACTTATAGTCAAATTCTAAAGGACCGCCCAGTGAGAATCCACGCGACAAACGTCCCAAAACTGCAATTCCCGTTACTCTCTGGGGGTCAGTGGGCTCCAGAAAAACAAAAACAGTGCAAGCGGCAAAACATTCACCTCCTGCACTGCCAGAACTTCAATTTTTAGAACATTGCTTTTAAAGTTTCAGCACATAGGGCTGGAGAACACTGGCACAACTTGCCTCCAGCTTGCTGGAAGGATCGTTGAAGAAGTCCACCACCAGACCATCGGCACACCCTCCGGGCATCATGCTCACTTCTCCGTGGGCACCTGCAGGGAATTGGATCAACTGTGCATGGCTCAGGCCAGTCAAAACCTGCTGGGCATAGTGGGGAGGGGTCACGGGGTCCAGTTCACCAGAGAACAGCAGGGTGGGCACATCACTCTTCACCACCTGGCGGGTTTCGGCAGGGATGGGGTTCCATGTGCGGGCTGCGCAGATCTCGCTGTAGGCATTCAGAACATCCCCGAAAGAGGCCCTCACCAGTTTGAGGGGGTGTTCGGTCTGCAGGTCTTCGGGTCTGGCGTAAGAGATCAGGTCATTGCAGGCGAAGGATACCTGCATGCCCAGGCTGCTGGTGCCCGTCAGCATCTGCACGCTCTGCACCAGCATGGACAGGCTCTCGGTGTTGCCTCTGTCCAGGTCATCAATCAGAGCAGGCAGGACTGGAACCAGCTGGGTGGAATACAGGCCAATCATCAGGCCACCGCCCAGAATTTCTGAAGTGACCGCCACCTCTTTCATGCTTCCTGTGGCCATGTCAGGCACCTGCACCTTGATGGGGTTCTGGTCGAGGCGGTCTGCCAGTTGCTCAATGCGCTCCAGCAGGTTGGGGAACACAGCATTGCAGGCCTCGTCCTGGGCACAGCGGCTCAGGCTCTTTCTGAAGGCAGCATCCACCGTGCCTTCCCGGTTTTGCATGTAATTCACATCGGTGCTGACCACAGCGTCCAGCAGCACCGAGCGCAGGACTTCGGGGTGGCGGCGCATCACTTCCTGGGCCAGCCTGGAACCGTAAGACACCCCGTACAGGTTCACTTTTTCATCAGAGAGGGCACGGGCCAGATCTGCCACATCGTCTGCGCTTTCCACGGTGTTGAAGGTCCCGAGGTCCACCCCCTGTTTTTCGAGGTCGTCAAAACAGACGTTCAATTCTTTGATCATGGTCTCGGTCTGTTCATGGATGGTGTTCAGGGCCATGCCACGCAGTCTGTCCATGGCCTGAGGGCAATCCAGACTGGGCTGGAAAGCGCCCACTCCCCGCTGATCAAAAAGGACCAGATCGCGTTCTGGGGCAATGGCCGCCACCAGGTAATTGGCCAGAGGCGCAATGCTGGCGGTTTTCTGGCCAGGACCTCCATTCAGCACGATGATGGGGTCTGCTTTGCGGTGTTCAGAGGTGGATTTGTAGAGGGCAAAGTGCAGCTGGTACTTTTTGCCCTGGGGCTCACTGTGTTTGGCAGGAACTTCGATGGTGCCGCAGCTCAGGGTGTGGCCCACAGCAGCAGGCAATTCTGCTCCAAAATTGCAAGGGGTTTCTGTCCAGGCTGCAGCTTTTCCATTGCTGGAGGACACAGCCACAGCAGTGACGATGCCCACGATGGCCGCAAAATGTCCAGCAGTGAAACGGTTTTTTCTTCTGGGGTGTGGTGACTTTTTCATGGCTTTTCTCCTTGAGGCAAAACAAACCCTCTGCAGCAGACCGACGGTCATGCTGTGTGGTGCTTCAGGTGGGTTTTTTGGGAACAATGGCATGGAAAGCTGTGACTTCATCAAGTCAAGCTTCCTTGACATTCAGAGTAAAGCACACCCTACTTTTTGTCAAGCAAGCTTGACATCAAAATCCAGAAAAGGCCCGCTCAGGGCTGGGTTTCGGGCACCACCAGATGAAACGCCTCATAATAGGCAAACCCCACTTCAGTCAGGCGTTCAAGCTCCTCAAACAGCGTCTCATTGTAGGTTTTGAAGTTGAAACAGCTCTTGCCCTTCAGGCATTTTCTGAGGGCCGGACTGATGTCTTTTAAAAGCTGCGGTTCCAGATAAATGGGCATCAGGTAAAAGCCCACATGCTTGCCCTGCACCACCACAGAACCAAAAAACCCCACCGAAGCGGGATTGTGGGGATCCCTGAGGCCATAACTGTCCCGGTCCAGGGAAAAACTGGGGCTGTGGTGTGGACCCAGTGGCCCCTCGTACTTCTGCAGTATGCGCTTCAGGCGGTCATAAATCTGGGAAAAAACCTCTTCTGTGGACATGGCAACTCCTTATGAATTGAGCATAAAACTTTGATTCCATTTTGCAAATAGGCATTCTTATGGGTGGAGGGGGAGGGTTTTGCAAAAATGAATGAAGCCCTCCCGATATATACAAACCGCTGAACCGCCCCAACCGTAAAGCTTGACCAGAGGCCAGCAGATGGTTACCATGGCTTTAATGCAGAACTTCGGAAGCCTACTACCATTGATCGCTGACTCGGCGGGAGTGTAGCGCAGGTTTTCGCGTACCCATAAAACCCCGACCCCCGAGGCAGCCCATCAATGGCCCTCGGGGGTTTTCGTTTCCCACACCTTCTTAAGGAGAACAGCCATGAGACACATCAAGATTTTTGACACCACCCTCCGTGACGGCGAACAATCTCCCGGCGTGGCCCTCAACCACGCACAGAAACTTGAAATTGCCCACCAGCTTTCCCGCCTCGGTGTGGACATCATCGAAGCTGGATTTGCCATTGCCTCTCCCGGCGACTTCGAGTGCATCCAGCGCATTGCCCAGGAAGTGCACGGCCCCGTGATCTGCTCGCTGGCCCGCCTCAACAAAGCCGACATTGAACGCGCCGCCATGGCCCTGGAACCCGCAGAGAAGCGCCGCATTCACGTGTTCACCTCTGCCAGCAAAATTCACCTTGAAAAAATGCTCAAAAAGACCCCCGAGCAGATTCTGGACCTCAGCAGAGAGATGATCCAGTTTGCCCTGCAGTTCACCGATGATGTGGAATTCAGCGCCCAGGACGTGATGCGCGCAGATCCCGAATTCGTGTACCAGCTTTACGCCGCTGCCATTGAAGCAGGCGCAACCACCATCAACATCCCTGACACTGTGGGTTACGGTGCCCCCAACGAGTACGGACGCATCATCCGCACCATTCATGACGATGTGGTTGCAGGACGCAACGTCGCCATCTCCACCCACTGCCACGACGACCTCGGAATGGCCACCGCCCTCAGCCTTGCCGCCGTGGAAAACGGAGCCACCCAGATCGAGTGCACCATCAACGGCATCGGGGAACGGGCAGGCAACACCTCTCTGGAAGAAGTGGTGATGGCGATCCACACCCGCAAAGACTGGTACCACGCCGAGACCCGCATCAACACCCGCGAACTCTACCGCGCTTCCCGTCTGGTGTCCCGCCTCACCGGAATGCCCGTGCAGCCCAACAAGGCCATTGTCGGAGACAACGCTTTTGCCCACGAATCTGGCATTCACCAGGACGGGGTGCTCAAGCACAAAGACACCTACGAGATCATGAACGCCGAACTCGTCGGCCGCGAAGCTGCCGTGATGGTGATGGGCAAGCACTCTGGACGCGCCGCCTTCAGAAAAGCCCTCTCCGACCTCGGGTACGAATTCTCTGAAGACAAGATCAATGGCCTCTTTGCCCGCTTCAAGGACCTCGCAGACCGCAAAGGCCAGATCTACGCCGATGACCTGCGTGCCCTGGTGGACTCCCGCACCGACGTGCCCCAGACCTTCACCCTGGAAGGCTTCCAGATCACCTCGGGCCTCAACATCACCCCGGTGGCCTTCATCCGCCTGAACACCCCCGAAGGCAGCGTGGAAGCCACCGCCCACGGAGACGGCCCTGTGGCCGCCGCTTTCACGGCCATCAGCCAGATCACCCAGATCACCCCAGAGCTGGACACCTACCGCATCCAGGCTGTGACACGCGGTTCTGAAGCGCTGGGCGAGGTCTCCATCACCGCGCGTTACCAGAACATGCACATCACCGGACAGGGCGTGGCCACCGACGTGGTGGAAGCCTCAGCACGGGCCTGGATCCGGGTGATCAACCAGATCGTGGCTGGCATGGGCAAAACCAAAATCGCCACCGACGCTGCCGAAAGCCTGTAAGAGCGGTCAGCCATCAGCAGTCAGCAGAGCGCGGATAATTCCGCGCTCTTTTCAGAACAAAGGCAGGAAAGGGCAAAGCATGGTTCTTGAAGTTGCAGTGCTGAATGTGATTCCCGGTCAACAAGAAGCTTTTGAAAACGCCTTTGAGGAAGCCCAGAAGATCATCTCCAGCATGAAAGGTTACCTGGAACACGAGCTTCAGAAATGCCTGGAGAAAGAAAACCAGTACATCCTGCTGGTCCGCTGGGAAACCCTGGAAGACCACACGGTGGGATTCAGGGGGAGCCCGGAATATCAGGAATGGCGCAAACTCCTGCACCATTTCTATGATCCGTTTCCAACGGTGGAGCATTACGTTCGGGTGTTTTGAGGGGCATGAAGGGATGGTCTGAGAGGGTTTCCTTTGGGCGAGGCACGCCTCGCCCCTACAGGATCAGCCCAATGTTTTTGCCCTCGGCTCTCGGCCCTCAGCCCTCGGCAGCTTTGCCTTCTGCCCCCGCATCTCCTGTACCTCTCTAGGTCAAAAGCACAATTCAGAAAACCGCAAAGCGTAAAATATACACTTACAAGGAGAGGTCTGACCATGCGCAGCAACACCATCAAATCCGGTTTTGAACGTGCCCCCCACCGCAGCCTTCTGCGTGCCACCGGGGTCATCCACAAGGACAGCGATTTCGACAAGCCGTTCATCGCCATCTGCAACTCTTACATCGACATCATTCCCGGACACGTGCACCTGCACGAATTTGCCCAGGTGGTCAAAGAGGCCGTGCGTGCAGCAGGCGGCATTCCCTTCGAGTTCAACACCATCGGTGTGGACGACGGGATCGCCATGGGTCACAGCGGCATGAAGTACTCGCTGCCCAGCCGTGAACTGATTGCCGATGCCGTGGAAACCGTGGTGCAAGCCCACCAGTTTGATGCCATGATTTGCATCCCCAACTGCGACAAGATCGTTCCGGGCATGCTGATGGGCGCCATGCGCTGTGACATCCCCACCATCTTCATTTCAGGGGGTCCCATGATGCGCGGCCTCACCAAAGCAGGCAAACGCATTGACCTTGCAAGCGTGTTTGAAGCGGTGGGTTCGGTCAAGGCAGGACGCATGACCGAGGCAGAACTCACCGAGTACGAGGAACAGGCCTGCCCCACCTGCGGAAGCTGTTCGGGCATGTTCACCGCCAACAGCATGAACTGCCTGTGTGAGGCCCTGGGGATGGCCCTGCCTGGCAACGGCACCATTCCTGCCGTGGACCCCGATGGCCGCCGCAAGGCCCTGGCCCAGGCTGCAGCCCGTCAGGTGATGGTGCTGCTGGAACGCAACATCAAACCCACCGACATCGTGACCCAGAAGTCCCTGGACAACGCCTTTGCCCTGGACATGGCCATGGGAGGCAGCACCAACACCATCTTGCACACCATCGCCATTGCCCATGAAGTGGGTGTGGAGTACCCCATTTCCCGCATCAACGAGGTCTCCAACCGGGTGGCCAACCTGTGCAAAATTGCCCCCAGCAGCAACTACCACATTCAGGACCTTGACGAGGTGGGCGGGGTGTCCGTGATCCTCAAGGAACTCTTCAAACACGACATGCTGCACAGAGACTGCATCACGGTCACCGGAAACACCCTGGAAGAGAACGTCAAAGACGCCCCAGAGCCCGATGGTGAAGTGGTGCGGCCGCTGGAAAATGCCTACAGCCAGACCGGTGGTCTGAGAATGCTGTTCGGCAACCTCTCCCCCGAGGGGGGCGTGGTGAAATACGCCGGGGTGGTTCCCAGCATGCGCCAGTTTGAAGGGGAAGCCATCTGCTATGACAGCATGGAGGCCGCCAACGAGGGCATCCTGGGCGGCAAGGTGAAATCCGGCCATGTGGTGGTCATCCGTTACGAAGGCCCCAAAGGTGGACCGGGCATGCAGGAAATGCTCTCCCCCACCGCCAACATCCAGGGCATGGGTCTGGGCGAAACCGTTTTGCTGCTGACCGATGGTCGCTTCTCCGGGGCCACCCGTGGGGGCTCAATCGGACACGTCTCTCCCGAGGCAGCAGCAGGTGGTGTCATCGCCTTCGTGCAGGATGGAGACTGCATCAAGGTGGACATGGACGCTGGCATCCTGGAGGTGCTGGTTTCTGACGAAGAACTGGCCCGCCGCAAGGAAGGCTGGCAGCCCGTGATCAAGGAAATCCCTGGCAAGTGGCTCAAACGCTACGCCAAACTGGTGACCAGTGGTTCCCAGGGGGCTGTGCTGGTGGATTGACCCTCACCGCGAGCTGCGCCCGGTCCTTTCCCTCAGGGAGAGGGCTTTTTTGTGGGTGTCCCGACAAAAACAATCCTCTCCCTGAGGGAGAGGAAAGCGAGTGCAACGAGAGAGGTGAGGGTCAGTGCCTCAGACGTACATCTGGTAAATCACGGTGCTGCAGACCAGCATGGAAGCAATCAGGCCCAGCACTTTGATGGGGTCGTAGAAGTTCATGGTGCCCTGCACGCAACGGATGGAATAGTACAGGGAGATCATCAGGAACACGAAAGTGAGGTACATGCTGGCCACCTGCAGGTAGCCAAAGGAAAAAAACAGGGTGCTCGAGATGGTGAGCATGAACAGCAAGGGGGCCATGAACAGGGCATGGGTATAGGCCAGTTCCTGCCAGGTGGCTTCGCCTCCCATGACCCGTCCCAGCAGGTAAGTCAGGCCCCAGAACCCGAAGTAATACACCACGCCGATGATCAGGTGGTTCAATGCTCCTGCACCGCCCGAGAAGTAATATCCAGCGGCAATGAAGGTCAGGATGGCGCTGCCCATGAACAGCATGGCATTGGAGAAGTTGCCCCGGTCTTCATATTTGTAAAAGGTGCTCTCTGTGGGGACGCGGATCACTTCGATGCTCTGTGAAACCATTTCGGTCAGTGTGGCCATGTTTCCCTCCTGGGTTCACAGTAAGGCAATGGCTCTTACCTTTCTCACGCCAGAGGGTTTTCTTAAGGTGCTTTCGTGAAAGCTTTCAAGCTTTTCTTTCAGAGAAAAGAAAGTTATTCAGAAACACAAAAAATTGCACGACTTCCTGCAAGGAATTGTGTCTGGATTTTTACTTTTTTCGTTTCTTTAAAATCATTGCTTCAAAAGCAGGGTTTAGTGAACATGCAATCTTACAGGAATCTTACTTTGTTTTGCAGCGGTCATTTGATTGTTCATTGGACTTTCAAAGTCATGGACGCATGATTTCAAAATTGGGGCATTTTGCTTTCTGATTTCTTACAAATCATCAATTTCGGAACAGCACAATCAAAACTCAAGTTTTCTTTTGTGTGTCCAGAACTTCAGGTCAAAAACACCCAGAAAGGCACATCCTGCTCCTGCCAGAATTTCACAGTCTCTTCCAGGATTTCCATCAGGATGTCGTAATCTTCACCGAGGGCTTCTTCCAGGTGGTGGGTGCCTTCCAGCACCAGCACATACCCTTCTGCTTCCAGCCAGGAGAAATCCATCAGGCAGTCCGACAGGGCATCCCAGTTCTGTCCAAAGTACTCCGGGAATTCCAGGTCTGTTGCAAAAGCATCCAGCAAGTCCTGTTTCTCTGCAACCACGCCAAGGTCCACCGTCAGAAAGACGTAACCATGGTCCCTGGCTTCTGCTTTCAGGGTGGCCTCATCGGTGCGAAGGGGCAGGATGCCACAATCTTCCAGGGTGTTCAGGCTGAGATCGGTCATTTCACAATCCTCCGGAATGAACGGTAATGGTCCTCGGTGTAGAAGCAGTCCATCACTGGACCACAGATGATGCGTCTGGCCCCCCGGGTGTTCATCCCTGGTGTGGAGACGGTGTACTCATGGTAATACGCTCTGGGTTTGATCGGCAGGAGTTTCTCCCGGTTCTGGAACACGGTGCCATCCTTTTTGTAAGAAAAAGGCCCGCCCTGCTGAATGAGCCGGTAAGTGGTCTGTGCCTGCACAGGAAGCTGGCTCAATTTCACCACAGGCAGGCTTTTGGCTCCGGCCAGTGAAGAGAGCAGCAACACTACAGCTCCCAGCAAACCCATCTGCTTCCATCCCATGAAACCAGCTTATACCAACATTTGCAGGGATGGGAGTGAGAATCAGCTTCCGCTCAGTTCCCCTCTGGCCCAGCCCAGATCCAGAGGCAAACGGCGAGACAGCCTGTACGCATCAGGCTCAAATGCCAGACGCTTCCAGGCCCGTGCAGAATGCAAATTGGTGCTTCGCCAGTCTGCAATCACCCGCTGGCCTCCCAGATCTTGCAAGTGATGCACAGCATGCTGAAACAACCCCCTTTGCAAACCCTGTCCTCTGGCAGCAGGCAAAGTGGCAGCAGTTTTCAGTTCAAACGTTCCTTCTGGCGTGTTCCAGTCTGATTGCACGGGTGCATAAAGCTGAAAAGCCAGAATTTCACCAGCCTCTTCATGCACCCACAGCAACCATTCTGGATCCTGCAACACCTCGGCATAGCCCTCCAGCAATTCAGCGGTCTGTTCGGGGTAGAAGGGCTCAAACACCGGACCCTGCACGTAATGCTGCCCGATGGCTGGAATCAGGTGAGATAGGGCCTGCAAGTCTTCGGGACCCGCACGTCTGACCCGGGCACTGGCTTTTCCGACCAGAGGGTTCAGGTCCTGACCTGCATGCACCTGCTCCTGACCAAACCCCAGCGCAAACAAGGTTTGCAGCGCCTCGGTCTGGTGTGCAGGCACCACCACCTGATGCACAAAAAATCCCTTGCTGACCCAGGTTTCTCCTGCTGCTGCATACAGATCTCCCAGCAGTTCTGGCTGGTCTGACACCACAGCCAGACCCAGCAAAGGCACCCTCACACTGCGACCCTGAGGTGAACCCACACTGGGCACACCCAGCAGAAAACCCAGGAGTTTCTGGTTTTCGCTGGCCATCACGGCAGGAAGCAAACCAGACTTGCCATGCAACTGTTCCAGCTCAGGAAGCAGCTTTTCTGCAGGGATCTGATGGAGGTCAGAGAGCAAGTTGGCAGCGGCAGGCAACCACTCCGGGGTGAAGGGGGACAGGTTCATGGTCCTCAGTGTAAGGAATTGGAGGTGCCATTCCACCTTGCAGATGGCCTGACCACCACCCGGTTTCTGCCCAGCGCTTTGGCCTCATAGAGGGCTTCATCGGCGGTGTGGAGGGCAGTTTCCAGGGTGCCTTCCTGAAACACAGCCACCCCAATGCTGAGCGTGACCTGCGTGTCTGGCATGTCTTCCCAGGTGGCTTTTGACACAGCATCGCAAATGTTCTGGGCCAGTTTTTCTGCAGTTTGCAGGCAACTTCCTTCCAGGGCCACCACAAACTCCTCGCCGCCCAGCCTGCCAAAGACATCCCCGGCTTTCAGAAATCCTCGCACAATGCTGGCAATGCCCCTCAAAACCAGATCTCCCCTGCTGTGCCCGTAACCATCGTTGATGCGTTTGAAGTGGTCCACATCGAACAGCAGCAGCACACAACCTGCCCCCTTACCAAGCTCACGCAGCAAATGCACGGCATGCCTGCGGTTGAAGACCCCGGTCAGTTCATCTTCACGGGAGAGTTTTTCCAGCAACTGATTCTGGTCCTGCAACTGGGCCTGCAGGTGCTGCAATTCCCGCACATGCTGCAGGTGCAGTTCATTTTCCTTGCGGGCCAGTTCGATCTGGGTCTGCAGGGTCACCAGTTGCGCTTGCAACAAGACCCCCTCCGTGCGCACCACCTGATCCAGGCTGTGCAGCTTCCAGAGCACCTCGAAGGCCTTTTCGAATTTCTTCCAGAACTTCAGATAACGCACAAAAGAATTCAAAAGCTGCAACAGTTCTCCGTGGCTGCTCACCGCTTCCAGATGGCGAATGGCCTGCTCAAAGCACTCAATCGCCTGGGTGTGGTCTTCCTGCAGGCACAACAGGTAAGCCCTGGCCTCAAAGGCACAGGCCCAGGCACGGGGCTGGTCCAGTTCGGCGGCAATCTCCCAGGCAGCTTCAAAAGCAGGTGTGGACTGGACAGCATTCCCCACATGCACCCAGACCCTCGTCAAAAGCGCTTGGGCATACAGCTCCAGAAAACGGTCTCTGCCTTTGCGCGCCTGCTCGATGACCTGCTGCAAGCTGGCAGGGCCTTCTTGCAAACCCGCAACGTCCAGGGTTCCCACCTCAAATTCCAGCACCTGCAAACCCACCAGACTGAGCAGGGCATAAGCCTGCACCACCTCCACTTCTTCAGTGACAGGAGGGAGCTCCAGCACACTCTGGTAGGTCTGTCTGGCATCCACAAGGCGGCCCAGTTTCTCCAGGCCATCTGCCAGATTTAGTGTAGAGGTGGCATACTGCCCCGGACTGGCCTCTTTGCTGAGCACCCGTGCTGCCTGAAAATAAGGCAAACTCTGCTCGTACTGGCCAGAAGTGGACAGCATGGTGGCGATCTGCTGGTTGGCGGTGGCCTGCATGTGCTGGTGGTCTGCCTCTGCAGAAAGGGCCAGCAGTTCCCAGGCCTGCCTCAGACCCTCCTGGTTGTCTCCCACAATGGCCAGACAGTTCACCAGCCACTCCCGCACCTGCAATTGCAGCTCCAGATCGTCATGGGGAGACAGCAGCCCAAAAGCCTGCTGCACCTGCTGCAAGGCCCTCTGCGGTTCCTGGTAGGCCCACACCTGCGCTTCCTTCAACAGGCGCTGGATCTGCTCGGTGGGGTCAGGGCTGTGGTCATCAAAGGGGGCCATAAAAAGGTAAATTGAGCGTATCACACGGTTTTGTCTGGGGGTGTGACGGGTGTGAGGGAAAACCCTGAAATGTTTCAGGATGGGGGGGATAGAATTGAGGTGCAGGTAAGGGTGTTCAATCTTGAACTACAGATCATTTTCCCTGACCAGGGTGTCATACTCCGATCTGGAAGCCACTGTGGCATCCCACCATTCCTTATGCTCATCAGCACTCCAGTAACTCTCCAACCGATATTCACCATCACGCTTGCGGCAATTCAAATGCAAAATTGAAGCACCCCATTGGTGTTTTTCAAGCATGATTCTCTGGTCTTCCGCAAAAACGAGGCAATGGCACCCAAAGGGGAAATCTGGATTTTTATAGTACAGGGTCATATAAATTTCTACAGTCAGTTTCAGAATAGAGTAATCCTCAATGACAAACCTGCATTCCGTACCATACCTAGCACTATAAATCTTATAAACTGAAGTTACGCACCAAAAAATGGGGGTGATTTTCGCAGGTGGACATCCCGTCCAGAGGGGCGCATGATGGAAACATGTCG